>NZ_BAAGZR010000008.1:0-223733 GCF_054778255.1 Yimella radicis | reverse complement strand
ATGGACGAACCTCTGGTGTGTCAGTTGTTCCGCCAGGAGCACCGCTGATTAGCTACGTTCGGAAGTGATAACCGCTGAAAGCATCTAAGCGGGAAGCACGCTTCAAGATGAGGTTTCCATGCCCCTTGTGGGTGAGAGGCTCCCAGTAGACGACTGGGTTGATAGGCCGGACGTGGAAGCACAGTAATGTGTGTAGCTGACCGGTACTAATAAGCCGATAACTTACTCAAACCCTTCACAACAAAAGGGTTCCTGCAGTTCATGCTTTAGCGTCCACTATGCGATATCTGAAACAACACGCAACACAAACTGTTGACGTCATAGTTTCATAGTGTTACGGCGGTCATAGCGAAGTGGGAAACGCCCGGTCACATTCCGAACCCGGAAGCTAAGCCCTTCAGCGCCGATGGTACTGCACTCGGTAGGGTGTGGGAGAGTAGGACACCGCCGGACTTCACCTCAATTGGAGGGTTGTCCCCGTAATGGGTCACAGACCTGTCGGGGACGACCCTCCAATTTTCTTGTATGCGCGTGGGACACTGATCAGCACGCCTGTACCCGATGAATGATCTCGATCCGAGGAGACGTAGTGGCTGACGAGCGACCCGAGAAGGACGACCAGCAGGGCGAAGGCCGGTCGGCGCGGTGGTCCCGAGCCGGCGGTTCCGATCGAGGATCCGATCGGGCGGAAAGCAGTCGCTCGGAAGGACGCGGACGGCGCGATGACAACCGCGCCGATTCCCGTGGTTCTGGTGGTGGCTCCGGTTTCGGTCCTCGACGCGACGACCGTGGCGACAACCGTGGCGGCGATCGCCGGGATGACCGTCGTGACCAGGGGCGCGGCGACTATCAGCGTGACGATCGAGGCGCGAGCCGTGGGGGCGATCGACGCGATGACCGCGGCGGCCGGCGGCCCGGATCCGAGCGCCGCGACGACCGCGGATCGCGCGGCGGGTACCAGCAGCGCGAAAACCGAGGCGGCTCAGGGGACAGCGGACGTTTCGAGCGCCGGGATGACCGTCGCTCCGACGGCGGCCGGGATGACCGTCGCGACCTGGGCCGAGGTGGCTACCAGCGCGACGACCGGGGCGGTGCCGGTGGCGGCGGACGCTTTGAGCGTCGTGATGACCGTAGTGGTCAGGGGCGTGCTGGATACCAGCGGGACGATCGACGCCAGAGTCGCAACGCAGATCGACGCGATGACCGACGTGATGACCGACGTGATGACCGACGTGATGACCGTGGCGGAGAGCGGCGTGGATTCGAGCGTCGCGACGACCGCGGGTCGCGAGGTGACTCCGACTTCAGGAAACAGAGTGAGGGTCGCAGCTACGGCCGGCGCGACGATCGTCGTGATGAACGACAGGGCGACCGCCGTCGGGATGACCGCGGTGGCTCCCAGCGCAGTGGCGATGCTGCCGCACGTTCGTTCGGCAGCGGTCCCCGCAGAGACGATCGCCCGTTCCGCGATGGTGCTCGCCGCGACTCGCGTCCGGACGACCGCCGGGGCGGACGAGGCAACGACCGCCGCGATGACAGACGCGACAACCGCCGTGACGACCGCGAGCAGCGTCCGGAGGAAGCACGTCCCGAGGGAGGCCCGCGCAGTTGGGACCGTGGCCTCGACGATCAAGCTCGTCGTGACCGCCGTCGGGAACCGGCCCTGCCTGAAGGCGTGACCGGTAAGGAACTCGACCGCAGTGTGTGGCAACAACTGCGAACGCTCACCGTGGAGAACGCCGAAGGAGTCGCCGCTCACCTTGCGGCGACGGCGATCGTGCTCGACGACGACCCCGACAAGGCACTCGACCACGCCGAGCATGCTGCCCGCCGCGCCGGACGGGTGCCTGCCGTCCGTGAGGCCCTGGGTCTGGTCCGTTACCGGCGGGGCGAGTTCACCGACGCACTACGGGAGTTCAAGACAGCGCGTCGACTGTCCGGGTCGGACCACCTGTTGCCGTACATGGTCGACTGCGAGCGTGGACTCGGCCGGTTCGATCGGGCGCTCGACCTCGCGGCTTCGCCCGAGGCCAAGCGACTGGCTCAGGACGACGCCATCGAACTCGCGATCGTGGTCTCCGGTGTGCGTCGTGACATGGGTCAGCCGGACGCCGCGCTGATCGGACTGCGAATTCCCGCTCTCGACAAGGCCGGTCGTCAGCCGTGGGCCGCCCGCTTGCTCTACGCGTACGCCGAGGCACTTCTGGCCGGCGGCGACGAAGAGCAAGCACGTGAGTACTTCTCGCGCGCCGCCACTGCCGACGAAGACGGCTTGACCGACGCAGATGAACGCCTCGCAGAACTGGACGGCATCGAGCTGGTCGATCTCCTCGGAGATGACTGGGACAACGACGAACTGCCGGAGTCGGACGACGACGAACTGCCGGAGTCGGACGACCCCGCTCACGCGGACGGCTCCGATCCGGTGCCCGGTCGCGAGGACTGATTTCCACAGCCCCTTCGACGTCCCGCGCTTGTCCACACGACAGGTGCGGGACGTTTGTTTTCTCCCTCCGACCGGCGATCGTCCGGTCATCAGGAAAGGAGGCTGGACATGCCAGCACAGAAGGCGACGCCAAGTTCGGCCGCGAAGACCACTCGAGGTGCCGCCAAGGGACTACAGCCCTCGGTGACAGCCGTCAACGAGGTTCGAATCGTGGGCACCGTGCAAATGGACCCGCAGGTTCGTCAGATGCCGAGCGGGGACGAACTCGTCGTCCTGCGGGTGTCGGTGGAGCGACCGGCTTCGGCACGACGCTCAAGTAGAAGCCCCAGGTATGACCTCTTCGAGGTCAACTGTTTCACCGCGTCGACACGCAAAGCTGCGTGCAGATTGCGCGAAGGCCAAGCCGTCGAGGTCCTGGGAGCGATGCGCCGCCGCGTCCGCCGGGTCGACGCCGGCGCGATGGTGCGGATGGAACTGGAGGCGATGCTGGTGCGAACCGGTCGTTCCATCATGACCGGGTGAGGCGACAATGACCGAATGACGAGCTTGCGGGACGCCTACGATGCCTTGGTCTTCGATCTCGATGGGGTGATCTATCGCGGCCCCGAACCGGTACCGCACGCGATCACAGCCGTGGAGGCGGCCCGCTCCGCCGGTCTGCAGGTGGCCTACGCGACGAACAATGCCTCCCGACCACCGGCACAGGTCGCTGAGCACCTCCGCGATCTCGGCCTCACCCTCGACGATAACGCGGTCGTCAACAGTTCCATGGCGGGTGCAGCTTTCCTGGCTCAGGAGATCGAGCAGGATTCGCTTGTTCTGGCGGTCGGCGGTGAGGGTGTCCGGATCGCCTTGGTGGACAAGGGATTCGAGGTGGCGACTGGTCATCCGAAGGAGCGACCGGCTGCGGTGCTGCAGGGTTACGGTCCGCAGGTCACGGCCCAGGATCTCGCCGACGCGGCGTACGCGATCCAGGGCGGTGCGCGTTGGGTGGCGACAAACACCGACCTGACTCTGCCCACGGCTCTGGGTACGGCACCGGGTAACGGATCGCTCGTGGCCGCGGTGCGTGCCGCCGTCGACCACGATCCCGACGTCGTGGGTAAACCGGGGCCGCTGATGTACACGATGGCAGCCGAGATACTCGGTGTGGCGCCCGAGAAGACGCTCGGGGTCGGTGACCGGTTGGAGACCGACGTCGCCGGCGCGGCAGCAGCCGGGATGGACTGCCTCCACGTGCTCACGGGAGTGCACGGACCGGCCGACCTGATCGCCGCTCCGGCCGAGCTTCGACCGCGCTTCGTCGCTGAAGACCTTCGCGCCCTCGACCAGAATTACACCGAACCGCGACAGGATTCGGGCAGTTGGAGCATCGGCTCGGCGCGTGCCCACCTCGATGACGATGCCTCGGGACCGAGGCTACTAATCGAAGGAACCGACGATTCGCAGGAGCGGCTACGCCTTGCGTTGGCCGTTCTCTGGGAGGCTGTCGACACGGGTCGGATCGACTCGGCGAAGGCAGTGAACTGCTGGGTAACGAGCAAGTAGTCTGGTACGAAGACTTTCCCCGATCAGGAGTGGCCATGGCTCTCGACAGCGTGCGTGCAGCACTGCAAATCCTTTCCGGCGCAGGCGAACTGACCCGTGCCAAGGCGATGGAGGCGGCGCAGACCCTCGTTAGCGCAACCGGGATGGACAAGCCGGTCGGTCAGGTTTCGGCACTCGCCGACGAACTGATCGCAGCCGCCGCTGCGAACCGTGAACTGATCCGCCAGACAGTCCAGGCAGAGATCAGCGGCCAGCTCGAGAAGGTCGGTTTGTCGACCCTCTCCGAGCTCGGTAACGCCCAGCGGGAGATCGACCGCCTGAGCAAGGAGGTCCGCTCGTTGCGTTCAGGCCTGGCAGGAGGCACCGCGACCCTTGCCGGTCTGGCCACCACCGGGGCTCGCAGTGCCGCGCGGGTCGTGCCCGGTCGTGGTCCGAAGACCGAGAAGCCGACTGTTGCTCCCGAGCCCGTTCCCTCGCGTTCGGCCACGGCTGAGGCAACGAAGAGGGCTACGCCCTCGCGTGCTGCCGTCCATAAGGCTGCAACGACCTCGGCCACCGCGAAGGTGGCTCCGGCGAAGAAGGGCACCACGAAGTCCACCCCGTCGAAGTCCACCCCGTCGACGGCGTCCTCGGCGAACAAGACCGCTGCGGCGAAGTCCGCTCCGGCGGCGAAGAAGAGCACCGCGAAGTCCGCCGCGACGAAGGCGACCGGCACGGTCAAGACGACGACGGCGGCGTCGAAGTCGGCTTCGGCCAAGGTGCCGGCTACCAAGTCTGCAGCTGCGAAGACCGCGTCGAAATCGTCTCCGACCAAGACCTCCGCCACGGGCAAGAAGACGGCGGCGAAGACGGCCGCCAAGGCGAGCCCGGCGAAGAAGGCGTCCACCACCAAGTCGACTCCGGCGAAGGCCACCGCGACCAAGAAGGCGGCGGCGAAGAAGTCCGCCGCGAAGAAGTCGGCCAGCACATCGACCCCGGCAAAGACGAGCACCCCGAAGTCCACCCCGTCGAAGTCCACCCCGGCGGATAAGGCTGCGTCGGAGTCGACGCCGGCCAAGAAGACGACGACCACGTCGAAGTCGACGCCGGCCAAAAAAACGACGACCACGGCATCGACCACCAAGGCGAGCCCGAGCAAGACCGCGTCGTCGCCGTCCGGCACCACGACGAAGTCGGCTGTCTCCACCAAGACGGCAGCGGCTACGGCCACCAAGACGGCAGCGGCTACGCCCACGTCCGACACGGCGAAGAGCACGACACCGAAGCCGTCCGCACCTGCTCAGGCTCCGTCTACCGCCACGAAGGACGAGACCCGTCCGAGCGCGACCGAGACCACGGTGGGTGTCGAGTCGGCCGGGGTGACCCCCCCCGCGCCGGCAACCCCGTCCTCGGTGGCCACGCCGTCGACCGCGGTTGTGGAGCAGGACGCACCAACCACCACCGAGTCCGCGGCAGCGCCGGCGAAGTCGACGGCCGAGTCCGTGGAGCCGGCGAAGGTGGCCGAGTCCACCTCGCAGGCCGACGAGGCTCCGGCAGTGAACACCGACGCGCAGACCGAGCAGTCCACCAAGCCCGCGGATGTCTGAACCGACGGTTCCCAAGCCCGGCCCGGTCGCGCCCGCCGCAGAGCGTGGCGCGACCGAGGTCGAGGCGGCGATGTCCGCAGTTCGTGACCTGCCGAGTCCCTCATCAACTGCCGAGTACAGCGAAGCCGACGACGTACAGATCGACCTCGATCACCAGATCGCGACGTTGAGTTCGGCGCACGACACCCTGCGGCGACAGCTGTCGAGCATCGAGCGGTGAACCGCCGGTGAGCGACGCCGAACGCGTCGACCAGGCGCTCGTGTCCCGCGGGCTTGCTCGATCGCGCGCTGTGGCAAGGGAGTTCGTTCTGGCCGGGCGAGTCCACGCCGACGGTGACCTGATCACGAAACCTTCGGTGAAGGTGGACGAATCCGTCGAACTGGGCGTGAGCGGCGAGATCGATCCCTGGGTAGGCCGCGCCGCTCACAAGCTGCTCGGCGCGCTCGACACCTTCGCCCTCGACCCCTCCGGGCGACGCGCCATCGATGTCGGCGCATCGACGGGTGGGTTCACCCAGGTGTTGCTGTCACGCGGCGCTTCGCAGGTCGAAGCCGTCGATGTCGGTCATGACCAGTTGGCGACGGTGGTGCGTGACGACGAACGGGTCAACGACCACAGTGGGGTGAGCGTCCGCGGGCTCGACCCGGCGACGATCGGAGGTCCCGCCGACCTTGTTGTCACCGATCTCAGCTTCATCTCCTTGACCTTGGTCCTCGCTGACCTCGCGCGACTGATGACGCACGACGGTGAGCTGATCGCCTTGGTGAAACCTCAGTTCGAGGTCGGTCGCGAACGGCTCGGCCACGGCGGGGTGGTCCGATCCGCCGGCGAACGCGCTCGCGCCGTCCGCGAAGTACTCATGGCAACAGGCCGGGCCGGACTGCACGTGTGTGGCCTGGCTCGCAGCGCGGTCGCCGGCACCGGTGGAAACCGCGAGTACCTGCTGTGGGCGAGGCGGTCCACGGAAGGCAAGATGGACGAGGCCGCACAGGCGGCCTTCGTCACCACTATCGAGCAGGAGACCGCATGACCCGCCGCGTCCTGCTGAGCGGGCACCCCGGTCGCGAGCAGGCCCGACAGACAGCTTGCGAACTGGTCGAGGAGCTCGAAGTTCACGACATCGAGATCACCGGCGACGAGGAGGAGCTTCGCGCGTTCGGTGTGCTCGACCGACCGAACGTGGTGCCGCAGGCCGGCTTGCCCGGCGAGGGTTGTGAGCTCGCCGTCGTGCTCGGTGGTGATGGCACGATCCTGCGCAGCGCGGAGGCCGTGCGAGCTACGGGCACGCCGCTGCTCGGGATCAACCTGGGACATGTCGGTTTCCTCGCCGAGGCCGAGCGCGACAACATCCACGAGACCGTCGAGCGGATCGTGTCACGGTCATGGACGGTCGAGGAGCGCGAAACCCTCGAGGTCGACGTGACGGTGGACGGAGAAGTCGTCTGGAACAGTTGGGCGCTCAACGAAGCATCGGTCGAGAAGGCTTCCCGGGAGCGGATGATCGAACTGGTCATCGAGATCGACGGTCGACCCTTGTCGACCTGGGGCTGCGACGGTGTCGTCATCAGTACCCCCACCGGTTCCACGGCTTACGCATTCTCGGCCGGGGGTCCGGTGGTCTGGCCTGGCGTGGAAGCGCTTCTGCTGTGCCCGATCTCGGCGCACGCTCTGTTCGCCCGTCCGCTTGTGCTGAGCCATGACGTCCGTGTCGCTGTGGAGATGGTCGCCGGCTCGCCGGGCCGCGCGGTCGTCTGGTGCGACGGTCGGCGAAGTTTCGACCTCCCCGAGGGTGCACGGATAGCGGTGCGGCGCAGCCCAGTTCCGGTGCGCCTGGCTCGCTTGGCCGAGGCCCCGTTCACCGACCGTCTGGTGGCCAAGTTCGATCTTTCCGTGCACGGTTGGCGTGGCGCGCGCGAGGTGCGTTGATGCTCAAGGAGATTCGCATCCGCGACTTGGGTGTGATCGATGATGCGACGCTGCGTTTCGCGCCCGGCCTGAATGTGCTCACCGGCGAGACCGGTGCCGGCAAGACGATGGTCGTCCAAGGGCTCGGCCTGCTGCTCGGCGGACGCGCGACTGCAGCCCTGGTGCGCGAAGGCGCTTCCTCCTCGGTCGTCGAAGGGGTGCTCGAACTTCCCGCAGAACATGCCGCTGTCGAACGCGCGCTGGAAGCCGGCGGAGAGGTCGATCAGGGAGAACTACTGCTTGCTCGATCGGTGGCTGACGGTGGCCGCTCGCGAGCATGGGTAGGCGGCCGCAACGCACCCGTGGGAGTGCTCGGTGAGATCGGCGAACTCGTCGTCGCCGTGCACGGACAATCCGATCAATGGCGCCTGCAGCGCCCCGACCAGCACCGCGCAGTGCTGGACGACTTCGGTGGCGCGCCGCTGCGTAAGGCTGCCGATCGGTACGCGACCGTGTACGTCGGACGTCAACAGGTACGTCGCGAACTGAACGAACTGACCACCCAGGCGCGCGACCGGGCGATGCGCCTCGACCAATTGACGACGGCGCTGGAGGAGATCGAGTCCGTCGACCCGCAACCGGGGGAGGACGTCGCCCTCGCCGAGGAATCGTCGCGTCTGGAGCACCTGGACGCCCTGATGCTCGCCGCCGGCGGCGCTCACGAAGCGATCAGTGGCAGCGACGACCTGGACGACCGCAGCGCCCTGACCCTGCTCGGCCAGGCATCCGCGTCCCTCGCGCGCGGCATCGAACATGACGCGGTCCTGCGCGATCTGCGCGTCCGGCTCGACGACCTCAGCGTCCAGCTCACCGATCTCGCGGCCGACATTCAGGGGTATGTACAGAACCTCGACGCAGACCCGGCCCGTGTGGAGCAGGTGCAACAACGTCGCGCTGCCCTCAACACGTTGCTGCGCAAGTACGGACGTTCGGTCGACGAAGTGCTGGCGTGGTCCGCGCAGGCGGCGCAGGAGAGCAACGATCTGGCGTCCTCGGACGAGCGGATCGAGGACCTGACCTTGCGGTCGCAGGCGCTGGAGAACGAACTCGCCGAAGCGGCGAGGGAACTCAGCTCCCAGCGCAGCAAAGCCGCGGTCAAGCTCGGCAAAGAGGTGTCCGCCGAACTTGCGCATCTCGCGATGGGTTCGGCGAAGGTGAGCGTGCAGGTCACCGCGAAGCCGGGGGAGTACAGCTCCAGCGGTATCGACGACGTCGAGATCCAACTCGCCGCGAACAAGGGCGGAAAGCCACGCGCGGTGTCCAAGGCGGCATCCGGTGGTGAGCTTTCGCGGGTCATGTTGGCGATCGAGGTCGTGACCGCAGCCGGAGGAGTGCCGACCTTCATCTTCGACGAGGTCGACGCAGGCGTCGGCGGTTCCGCGGCGCTCGACATCGGGGCGCGGCTCAAGGTGCTGGCCCAGCACGCTCAGGTCATCGTGGTTACCCATCTGGGGCAGGTGGCTGCGTACGCCGACCAGCACCTGGTTGTGCACAAGCAGGACGACGGACACGTGACCGTCAGCGACGTCGCGGTCGTCGAGGGTGACCGCCGCCGGCGTGAACTGGCCCGCATGCTGGGCGGTGTCAGCGACAGCCCAGCCGCGTTGGCGCACGTCGATGATCTCCTCGCCCAGGTGGCCACCTCCCGGGCTTCGAGCCGTTGACCTGGCACGATGTGCGGGTGAGGAACCCACTCCAGCGGTCTGACGCGGCCCCGGAACGCACCGGTGGCCGGGTGCAGGTGGACCCTCGCACGAAGGACCTCACCAAGCGGCTGCGGCCGGGCGACATCGCCGTCATCAACCACGCTGACATCGACAAGGTGAGCGCCGAGGCGCTGGTCGCGTGCCGGCCGAGTGCCGTCGTGAACGCGGCGAAGTCGTCCACCGGTCGTTACCCGAACGTCGGACCGGGGATCCTGGTCGACGCCGGTATCCCGTTGCTCGACGGTGTCGGTGAGGCAGTGATGACGGCGGCCACCGAAGGCAGCACCGGACGCCTGGTCGATGACACGTTCATGGTCGACGACGAGACGATCGCCTCCGGCACGCTGATGACTCCTGAGATCGTCGAGCAGGCGATGCAGGATGCCCGCGAGGGCCTGTCCGAGCAGATCGTGGCGTTCGCCGGCAACACGATGGAGTACCTCGAGCAGGAGCGTGACCTGCTGCTGAACGGCATCGGTCTGCCCGACATCCGCACCGACATGGACGGCAAACCGGTGCTGATCGTCGTCCGCGGCTACCACTACAAGGAGGATCTGGCGATCCTCAAGCCATACATCCGCGACTTCAGACCGGTGCTCATCGGAGTCGACGGTGGCGCCGACGCGATCCTGGAGGCCGGCCACAAGCCCGACATGATCGTCGGCGACATGGACTCGGTCAGTGATCAAGCACTGCGCAGCGGCGCCGAGCTTGTCGTGCACGCCTACCGCGACGGACGCGCTCCGGGCCTTTCCCGGGTCGAGGAGCTCGGCATCGACGACGCCGTGGTGTTCCCAGCGACCGGCACCAGCGAGGACATCGCGATGCTGATCGCCGATGACGCCGGCGCCGATCTCATCGTCGCCGTCGGTACCCACGCCACCCTGGTCGAGTTCCTGGACAAGGGTCGTGCCGGTATGGCCAGCACCTTTCTGACCCGGCTGCGGGTCGGCAGCAAACTGGTCGATGCGAAGGGCGTGAGCAGGTTGTATCGCTCCAGTATCGGCTGGCCGTCCTTGGCTGTGCTCGTCGTCGCGGGACTGATCGCGCTGCTGGTCGCGATGTTGTCGACCCCTGCGGGACAAGCGTTCTACCAGATCATCGGTGCGCGCTGGGACACCTTCTACTCCTGGCTCGAGGGGCTCTTTCAGTGATTGATTTCCGGTATCACGTCGTGTCGTTGGTCGCGGTCTTCCTCGCGCTCGCGACCGGCATCATCATCGGCGGGTTCTCTTTGCGCGGCGAGGTGGCCGACCAGCTCAACGGCCAGGTGGTCTCGCTGCGCAAGGACAAGGCCGAGCTGCAGAACCAGGTCAATCAGGGCAACGCGTCCAGCAAGAAGCGCGACGACGGAGTGGCCCAACTCTCACCGAGTCTGTTGGCAGGCAAGCTCACCGGACGGCAGGTCGCGATCGTGGTGCTTCCCGGGGTCGATGACAGCCTGGTCACCAAGGTCCGCAGGACGGTGACCGACAGTGACGGGAAGGTCGCCACGACCGTCACTCTCGACGACAAGTGGACCGGATCCGATTACGCCGACTCGGCCACGATGCGTGACTACGCCGCGAAGGTGGCTCTCGACCCGAGGTCGGTGAAGGCCGACCGGCTCGGTGGAGCTGTGTTGGCGCGCGCGCTGACGCGCGGGGACGCCGGTGCGCGAGGTGTCCTCGACAAGCTCGCCGACAGCGATGCCACCACGGTCGAACCGTCCGACGGTCCGGCAGCGTCCGCGATCGTCGTGGTGTGGCCGGGAATGGTGGACAAGGACGGCCAGGCGAAGCGGTGGGCCGCCGTGGTCTCCGGACTCGGCATCTCGGTCGATGCCGTGGTCGGGGTGTCCAGCGGCTCCGCGTCCACCAACGACGGCCCCTCCCCGGATGCCCTTCTGACCTGGTTGCGCGACACCCCTGATGTCGTCTCGGTGATGAGCACCGTCGACAACGGCTCGCTCGCCATCGGTCAGGTCGCCGTCGGGCTCTCCCTGCGCGACGAACTCGCCGGCAGGTCGGGGCAGTACGGCATGGGCCGGGATGCGTCGGCGATCCTGCCGCAGGTGGAGCCGTCCGCCGAGGCGCAGTGATGGCTTCGACCGCTACCTGCGTTCGCTCGGCCGTGTTTTCCGCAGCGCTCACGGGTGGTACGCGTTCGCTGCTGCACCGCCTTCCCGCCGTCCGAGAACGCCTGTCGCGCAAGAACTTCCGTGGCGACGACGTCACACTGATCGAAGGTCCGGCGATCATCGCGGGCCTGTCCGGCGCGGCGATGGTCGATCCGGTGCTGGCACTCGTCGCGGTGGGATCGGGTGCGTTCGGTCTGGTGGACGATGTGGCCGGGTCGGCCGACAGGCGTGGGTTGAAGGGGCATGTCGCCGGGCTGCTGCACGGCGAGGTCACCACCGGCGCCCTGAAGATCCTCGGCATCGGCGGCACCGCCGTCCTCGCCGCCTTGCTGATGGACCGTGGCCGACTGCGTCCGATCGGGACACCGGCAGCCGCCGTCCTCATCGCCGGTTCGGCGAACCTGATGAACCTGTTCGACCTACGGCCCGGACGAGCGCTCAAGGTCGCGCTGTTCGCCGACCTTCCCTTGCTGTTCATCGACCCGGAGCTCGCGGTCGTGCCGATCACGACAGGGGCCGTCGTCGCGCGGGATGACCTCGCCGGTCACTCGATGATGGGCGACACCGGCAGCAACCCCCTGGGCGCCGTGCTGGGTGCTGCCTGGGCACGACACCTCGGAACGCACGGCCGGCTCGTGGCCGCTGCCGGCGTCGTCGCGTTGATGTTGAGTTCGGAGAAGGTCAGCTTCTCCCGGGTGATCGATGCCCACCCGGTGCTGCACGCGATCGATCAGTGGGGCAGATGGACGTGAGTCCGCGGCGGACCGGAACGCTTCTCGGTGCTGCAGGTGCGATTGCGGCCGTCACCCTGGCCAGCCGGATCACCGGGTTCGGACGCTGGTTGGTGTTCTCCAAGGAGATCGGTGGTAGCTGCGTCGGCCAGGCGTACGCCACCGCGAACCAACTGCCCAACGTCCTCTACGAGGTCACTGCCGGTGGGGCGCTCGCTGCGGTGGTGGTGCCGCTGGTGGCGTCCGCGGTCGAGAGAGGCGATCGCGATCAGGCCGATCGCATCTCGTCGGCGCTGCTGACCTGGGCCGTCGTGGTCCTGCTGCCTCTCGCCGTGTTGTTGGGGCTGCTCGCCGGTCCGATCGCATCGGCCATCGCCGGCGGAGCGGGTACTCGATGCGAGGGCACGCTGTCGAACCTCACCGCGACGATGCTGGTGGTCTTCGCGCCACAGGTGCTGCTCTACGGAGTCGGCATCGTGCTGGCGGGAGTACTGCAGGCGCACCGACGCTTCGTCGCGGCAGCGGTCACACCGCTGTTGTCCAGCCTGGTCGTGATCGCCGCCTACCTGGTCTACGGTGCGACCGGTGACCCGAACAGGTACGAAGCCCGACCCGGCGTCGTGCTGGGGACGGACGACGGCGTCCGCTGGATCCTTGCCGGAGGCACCACTCTCGGCGTTGTGATGCTCAGCCTGCCGCTGCTGATCCCACTACTGCGAGCGGGTATTCGGCTCCGGCCCACAGCGCGATTCCCCGAAGGTGTCGCTGCCCGGGCCCGGCAATTGGCGGGTGCGGGGATGATCGCTCTCGTGGCCCAACAAGTCACCGTGCTCGCCACCATCGCCCTGGCCAACGACCGTGGCGACACCGGTGCCGTCAACGTCTACAACTACGTCCAGGCGCTCTACCTCCTGCCGTACGCGCTGCTCGCGGTGCCGATCGCCACCGCCGCGTTTCCGCGACTCAGCGGCACCGAAGGGTCGTCCGTGCTGCGCCGAGTGCTGCCACTCGTCGGGGCGGCGGGGATCCTCGGTGCCGCTGCTCTGATCGCTGTCTCCGGTCCGGCCGGGGCCTTCTTCGAAGCGCTCGACGCCCGGCCGGCCTCGGTGCGTGCGCTCACGCCCGCGCTCGCCGCGTACGCGCCAGGACTGGTCGGGTTCAGCCTGATCGCTCTGCTCAGCCGTGCGCTCTACGCGCGCGGCGCGGCCGTGGCGGCGGGGATGGCGGTGGGTATCGGCTGGCTCGTCGCGGGCGTCCTGCCGTTCGCATTGCTGCACGGCGTGCACCTGGATTCCGCGCGTACGCTCGTCGTACTCGGGCTGTGCTCGTCCCTGGGGATGACCACGGCCGCCGCAGCTCTCGTGGCGTTGGTCCGGCGTGACTGGCCGGACCTTGAGCTCGCAACGACGATCCGATCATGGGTCCGGGCGTTTCTCGCCGGGCTGTTGTCCGCCCTCGTCGGCTTGGGCCTCGGACGTCTGTGCGCAGGACTGACCGACACCCTGGCCGGGGCGACTGCGGTCAGTGTGCTGGTCGGACTGGTGGCCATGGCCACGTTCGTGGGAGCCATGTGGACGATCGACCGGCCGACCATGCGCGGCTGGGTCGGTGCGTTGGGCCGCGCAGGAGGCTCCTGAGCGTTGGCAGCGAGTCGATCGCGTGCCGGTGTCGCACCCGGTGAACCATCTGCGTAGACTGGCAGCCCGTGGCGGACCAGACGAAGCATATCTTTGTTACCGGAGGCGTCGCCTCCTCTCTCGGTAAGGGTCTGACGGCTTCCAGCCTCGGTCACCTGCTCGGCGCTCGCGGCCTTCGGGTCACGATGCAGAAGCTCGATCCGTACATCAACGTCGACCCGGGAACGATGAACCCGTTCCAGCACGGTGAGGTCTTCGTGACCGACGACGGAGCCGAGACCGACCTCGACATCGGACACTACGAGCGCTTCCTCGACGTGAACCTCGCCGGTAGCGCGAATGTCACGACCGGCAAGGTTTACAGCCAGGTCATCGCCAAGGAGCGGCGCGGTGAGTACCTCGGCGACACCGTCCAGGTCATTCCGCACATCACCAACGAGATCAAGGCGCAGATGCGCGCCCAGGCCGGCCCGGATGTCGACCTGATCATCACCGAGATCGGTGGCACCGTCGGCGACATCGAGTCGCTGCCCTTCCTCGAGGCAGCCCGTCAGGTGCGGCAGGACGTCGGACGCGACAACGTGTTCTTCCTGCACGTCTCGCTCGTGCCCTACCTGGCACCCAGCGGTGAACTGAAGACGAAGCCGACCCAGCACTCGGTCGCTGCCCTTCGTCAGGTCGGTATTCAGCCCGATTCGCTTGTGCTGCGGGCAGATCGGGAGCTCCCCGACTCGATCAAGAACAAGATCGCCCGCATGTGCGATGTCGACCAGGAAGCCGTCGCCGCGTGCGTCGACGCCCCGAGCATCTACGACATCCCCAAGGTGATCCACGGCGAAGGTCTGGACGCTTACGTCATCCGCCGCCTTGACCTTCCGTTCCGTGACGTCAACTGGACCTCCTGGAACGACCTGCTCACCCGCGTCCACAGCCCCGAGCACGAGGTCGAGGTCGCGCTGGTCGGTAAGTACATCGATCTACCGGACGCCTATCTCTCGGTCACCGAGGCGTTGCGTGCCGGCGGCTTCCACCACGACGCGCGCGTGAAGATCCGTTGGGTGGCCAGCGACTCCTGCGCCACCGATGCCGGTGCGCAGAAGGAACTCGGAGGTGTCGACGCGGTGCTCGTGCCCGGTGGGTTCGGGGTGCGGGGGATCGACGGCAAGCTCGGCGCGCTGAAGTGGGCCCGTGTGAAGGGTGTGCCGACTCTCGGTATCTGTCTCGGCCTGCAGTGCATGGTCATCGAGTACGCGCGCAACGTCGCCGGCATCGCCGACGCGTCGTCGAGCGAGTTCGACCCCGACACCAAGACCCCGATCATCGCGACGATGGAGGAGCAGAAGAACTTCGTCGAGGGTGCAGGAGACCTTGGCGGCACCATGCGCCTGGGCGCACAGGAGGCTGCACTGCTGGAGGGTTCGGTCGTGGCCGATGCCTACGGCTCCACCACGGCGACCGAGCGGCACCGGCACCGTTACGAGGTCAACAACGAGTACGTCCAGCAGTTGAAGGACGCCGGACTCGTGATCAGCGGAACCCACCCCGAGTGGGGGCTGGTCGAATTCGTCGAACTGGCGAAGGACGTGCACCCGTACTACGTCTCGACGCAGGCGCACCCGGAGTTCAAGTCGCGTCCGAACCGAGCGCACCCGCTGTTCGCCGGTCTCATCGGTGCGGCGATCGATCAGCAGCGGGCCTCACGGCTGGTCGAGGTCGAGCGGCCGCGCACGCCCGAAGACGCTGCGGCACAGTCGAACTGACCTGATGACGCACGAGCTCTTGCCCTCGGGAATCGCCGACCGTATCGAACCCGCGCCGGTGGTCTCTCGGCGCGAAGCGTTCCACGGCCATGTCTGGAACGTCGTCACCGACCGGGTCGATCTCGGTGATGCCGGAGAGGTCAGCCGCGACTACGTGCAACACACCGGCGCGGTGGCGGTCGTGGCGTTACGCGGTGAACCCGGAGCCGAAGAGGTGCTGCTCATTCAGCAGTACCGGCACCCCGTCGGCACCTACGACTGGGAGATCCCCGCGGGTCTGCTCGACGTCGCGGGGGAGGACCCGCACGCTGCCGCCGTCCGGGAGCTCGCGGAGGAAGCCGAGCTCGGTGCCGAACACTGGTCGGTGCTGCTCGACCTGTTCACCTCGCCGGGTGGCAACTCCGAGAACATCCGCATCTTTCTCGCACGGGACGTCTTCCCATCGGTGCTGGACGACTTCGTCCGTGAGGGCGAGGAGCACGAGATGCCGACGGGCTGGGCGCCGTTGAGCGAGGTTGCCGACGCCGCCCTCGAAGGACGGGTGCACAACGCGGTCGCGATCGCGGGTGTGTTTGCCGCTGCACGCTTGGCGGGAGACTACTCGGGTCTGCGTCCGGCGGACGCTCCTTGGCCGGCTCATCCGGTGTACCGCTGAAAGAGCGTGCCGTGCAAAGGGTTTCGAGTCGAGGTCAGGTCCCGCCGTTCCACGTGATGGAGCTGGTCGCCGCCGCCACCCGTCGCCAGCAGACTCACGGCGACGCGATCATGCTCTGCGTCGGTCAGCCCTCCACGTCCGCACCCGATCCGGTGCGGCGGGAGGTGGAACGGGTGCTCGACACGCACACGCTCGGCTACACCGAGGCGAAGGGCACGCTCGAACTGCGCACGGCCATCAGTGGGCACTACCTACGGCACTACGCAGTCGAGGTCGATCCGGACGAGGTCGTGGTCAGCAACGGCAGCTCGGGCGGCTTCAGTACGGTGTTGCTGGCAGCGTTCGAGGCGGGGGATCGGATCGCGATGACTCGTCCGGGCTACCCGGCCTATCGCAACACCGTCCGGGCACTGGGCTGCGAGCCGGTCGAATTGGTGTGCGGACCCGAGACGCGCTTCCAGCCTTCGGTGGCACAGCTCGAATCGCTGGAGCAACCGATCGACGGGCTGATCATCGCGAGTCCGGCCAACCCGACCGGCACGATCATCGACGCTGCCGAGTTGGCCACGATCGCGCTGTGGTGCGAGGCGAACGACGTGCTGTTGCTGTCGGACGAGATCTATCACGGCATCAGCTTCGGGCGACCGACATCGACCGCTTGGCAGACGTCGCGAAACGCCGTCGTGATGGGATCGGTGAGCAAGTTCCATTCGATGACCGGCTGGCGTCTGGGTTGGAATTTGTTGCCGCACAGTCTGGTTCGTCCGGTCGAACTGTTGCAGGGCAACCTTTCGATCTGTGCGCCGGCGATCTCACAGGCGGGCGCTGTGGCTGCGTTCGCGCAGGAGTCGGACACCGAACTCGTCGGCCACGTCGAGCGCTATGCACGCAACCGGGACCTGGTGTTACGGCGACTTCCCGAATTGGGTGTGACCTCGTTCGCCCCGCCGGACGGCGCCTTCTACGCGTACTGCGACATCAGCCACCTGACCGACGATTCCCAGCAGTGGTGCCTGGACGTGCTCGACCGCACCGGCGTCGCGCTGGCGCCGGGCATCGACTTCGATCCGGTCGACGGTCACCGCTTCATGCGTCTGTCGTTCTGCGGGTCGACCGAGCAACTCGACCAGGCATTCGACCGACTGGCCGCGGTGGTCTGAAACCATGGCCGGGTGAGGTGCTGCTCAACGGTCCATCGAGCGCGGGAAAGAGCACTCTTGCAGCGGCCTTCGCCCGAAGGCAGCCGACCCCGTGGAGGGTGTTCCCCGTCGACCTGCTGCACTCGATCCGCTCGCGGCCCGACCTGCGTCCACCGGGTTGCTCGCTCACTTCGAACGATTGGCGGGCCACCTTCCGGCGGACTCGAGCGGGCTACCACCGTGCGCTGGCCGGGTTGGCAGAGGCCGGGAACGACGTTGTCGCCGACCATGTGCTGAACGAGGCATGGCGTCTCGATGACCTCCTCGAGGTGACGGTCGATGTGCCGGTGCTGCTGGTGCACGTCACGGCATCGCCCGAGGATCTGACTCGTCGGGAGGCGTCCCGGGGTGATCGCGACCCCGGAGTGGCAGTGGCTCAACTGGAGCTGGTGTTCCGACACAGTGACTGCGACCTGGAGATCGACACGAGCGTCACCTCGACCGCACAGGCCGTCGAACAGATGCAGGACCTCATCGCCAACTGGCCAGATCCGACGGCCTTCGACCGGCTGCGCCAACGGCCCGTCTCGTCCACACCCAACACCCCTGGTTGAGCCGAACGCCTGACGAAGGATGGCGTACGCGCCGAAACCAAGGCACGCTTCGACGGCCACCCGACCACCCGGTTCTGAACAACCGACCGCCGCTGGTTGAGCCGAACGCCCGAGGGGACGAGGGCGTACGCGCCGAAACCACGGCACCCTCCACGGCCACACCCGATCACCCGTTCTCCACAACCCGCGAGTAACCAATTCGGTTGTCCACAAACGACATTCATCCGTTCATACCATTCCACCTCGGTTCGAACAGGTGTACGATGAAGGCATGTCGAACACCACGACGAAACCCCTCGGACAGGACACGATCACCCCGCGTGACCTGCTCGAAGCAGTGATGCTCGAAGACGGTGTCGACGCCGCCATCGAACTGGCATCGCACCCCGAACTGGTACCAGGCGCGAACCCCGCCACCATCCAACTGCTCATCGCCCAATTGCTGGCACACAACGTGTTCGAACGCCTCAACAGCGACGACCCGTTCACCGTGGACGCCGCCGGCGACAAGTTCTTCACGCAGGACGACCTCGCCGGACTCGAGCACGCGGATCAGAACTCGGATGAGGATCACTGGGTGGAGCAGACCCGGCAGTTCGAGGAATCGATCCGGGTGGCGCACTCGGTGATGAACACCGCCGGCGCCGTGCGGGCGGTGTCGATCAGTCAGTACGCCCGCTGGGACGCGCAAGACGTGACCTGCACACGGTTTGCTCAGCATGAGCCGGGGCATGTGGGTGAATTCACCGCTGACGGTGTCGCCGCCGAACTCCGCCTGTCCTCGATCGCCGCGTCGCAGTTGGTGCGCAAGTCGGTGTGGGCAGCCACCAAAACACCCGCCCTGTTGGGTGACGCGGCTTCGGGTGTGGCGAACCTGGACACCGTGACCGCGGTCGCGACCGAACTGCAGGACGCCCGCCCCGACACCTGCGAACTCATCGAAGACACGATCCTTCAACGCAAGATCCACTGCCGGGGTGCGGCGTCCGCGCGCCGCTCGACCCGCACCCTCGTCACCAGGTTCGAGGCAGCAGCCGCCCGCAAGACGCACAAACGCACCAAAGCGCAGCAGACCGGGGTGTGGTTCGACCCCCACCCCACCCCCGGGTTGGCGTCCTTCACCGCGGTCCTGCCCGATGCTCAGGTCGCGGAGATCTGCGACCTGGTCGACAAACGCGCCTACGATCTCAAACGATCCGACACCAGCGAAGACGCTGCCGACAAACTCCTGGGTGAGTACCGGGCCGACGCGTTGTACGAGATCGTCACCCGCAACCTGAACTACACCCTCGACATCCAGATCCTCACCCCCACCACATGCACCCGCTGCACCACCAACCCCGCCGACGCGGACGACTCGGACGGTGGAAACGACGACACCACCGGTGACGACAATCCCGGCGGTGGAAGCGGTCCTGCCGGTCCCGGATCCAGCGGCGGCCAACCCGGCACAAGCAGCCGGACTACCCGCAAGGCCGTGACCCGTGGCGAAGCACTCGGCCTCTTCACCGGCAAGAGCAGCGGCACGAACAGCACTGCGATGGCGATCCATCACCGCGCCGGAGCACTGTCCGGCTACGGAATCGAAGCACTCATCCAGAACGCCACCACGATCACCACCACCGGTGTCGAATTCAACCCGCACACCGGCGAACTCATCCACCAGGACACCTCACAGGCATACCGGCCACCGGACACGATGCGCCGACGAATCCAAGCCCGCGACCAACACTGCCGAGCCCCAGGGTGCGCACGGCACGCAGTGTTCACCGACACCGACCACGTCACCGCCTACCAACGCGGCGGACCCACCACCGACACCAACCTGCAATGCCTGTGCCGACACCACCACAAAATGAAACAGAGAGGCTGGCACGTCACCATGAACACCGCCGGTGTCTGCACCTGGACCTCACCCACCGGCCGCACCTACACCACCGAACCCGGACTCCTACAGACCTACTGGGACACCGAAGGACCCTGAGGCGATCGCCGGTCGATGCACTCGGCGGTACCATACGTGCGGCGCTGTGGAAGGGCGCTGTGGAGGAACGAGAACTGTCTGTGGATACCGGCACCGCCGACAGATCGGGTCCACTCTGCTCGGCATGAGTTTCCATGACCTTGAAGACGACTGGAGCGATTTCCCGGTCACCGATTCCGACGTCTCGGACGTGATTGATCTGCTTGTCAGTTTCGAAGACCGGGACCGCGGCTCGATCACCTTCCTCGTCCTCGACGAGAACGAACGCCTGCTGCAGCCGATCGCTATCAACGACGTGCCGGCTGATGTGGACGAACCGCCGTGGACGCTGATGGACTTCCTGCGCGACTTCCTGGACGAGATCGGTGGATGTCTGTTGTTCGCGCGGGGCAGGCTCGGCTCACCGTATCTCGGGCCGGCGGATCTTCGCTGGCAGCAGTGGATTGCGCAGACCTTCGGTGATCGATTGATCGGCTGCTACCTGGCGACCGACGACGAGGTCACCCGGTATGACGAGTGTGTCTTCGAGGACGAGCTGGCCAGTTGACGTCGCCTCGGAGCTCCACCGGGTGGGGTGGTGCTCCGAGGCGAACCAATCGGGAGTCATGTCTCAGGCGTGAGTCATGTCTCAGGCGTGAGTCATGTCTCAGGCGTGAGTCATGTCTCAGGCGTGAGCCGAGACCTTGTGCTGCGCGTCGGGTTCCGCGTCCTTCATCTTGCGGTGCACCATCGGGGAGATGAGCGCCAACAGCGCACCCACCGCGATCGCCATGGCACCGAGGACCAGGTAGAACGTCGTGTCGGACAGCCCGCCCATCGCCTGGATCAGCTGCGCGGCCAGCGACTGACCTGTGGCGGAGGACAGGTACCACAGCGCCATCGCCTGACCGGCGAAAGCAGCGGGAGCCAGCGTGGTGGTCGCCGACAACCCGACGGGGGACAGACACAGTTCACCGATGGTCTGTACAACAAAAACGCTCATCAGCAGGAACACCGGAGCGGTAGGCCCTTCGTATTGCGCACTGCCCCAAGCCATCACGATGAAGGACAGACCCGCCAAGACGACGCCCATCGCAAACTTCATCGGCGTGGACGGGAAGCGTCCCGCACGGCGGGCCCACAGCATTCCGATCGGTGCCGACAGGATCATGATCGTCACCGGATTCACCGACTGGAACCATTCGGCCTTGAACGTGAAGCCGAGCGAGTCGAGGTCGGTCCGCGTGTCCGCAAATGCGGCGAGCTTGCCGGCGGCCTGCTCGAAGATCATCCAGAAGAACACCGCGGCCAGCCACATCGGCAGGTATGCCCACAAGTGCGTGCGTTCCCGCTCGCTGACCTTCGGGCTGCGGAACATCACCGTGAAGTAGGCGATGGACGCGCCGATCGACAGGATCGAGATGGCGTCGATGACGGCCTCGAGGGTGTCGTCGCGCCACAGACGGGCGACGGCGACCAGCACAGCAACAAGGGCAACCGCGCCGATCAACATCAGCGGCACACGCTTGCGTTCGTGCGGCTGCAACGGGTTGGGGACGACGTCGCTCTCGCGGGCGGCCGAACGGCGACCGAGCACGAACAGCACCAGGGCGATCGCCATGCCGACAGCCGCAGCGGCGAAGCCGGCGTGGTAGCCCCAGCGGTCCTTCAGGAAGGACACCACGAAGGGGGAGAAGAACGCACCGATGTTGATCGACATGTAGAAGATCGAGAAGCCGGCGTTCCGGCGGGGGTCACGGTCGCCGTACAACTGGCCGACCATGAGCGCGGTGTTCGGCTTCAACAGGCCGGTGCCGAGCGCGACCAGTGCGATCCCCAGCCACGAGAATGCCGCGGCCGGCATCGCGAGGGACAGGTGGCCCGCCATGATGATGAGTCCGCCGTGAAGCACCGACCGGCGTGCGCCGATCACTCGGTCGGCGGCCCATCCGCCGATGATCGACAGCAGGTAGACCGCAGCACCGTAGATCGTGACGACCGCTGCGGCGAGCGTCTCCTCGACCGCGAGACCACCGTCGGCGACCGTGTCGACCAGGTAGTACAGCAGGATGGCGCGCATCCCGTAGTACGAAAAGCGTTCCCACAGTTCGACATTGAACAGAGTCGCAAGACCTCGGGGGTGACCGAGGAAAGTGCGCTCAGAGCTGTCCGGCGATGACGCCGCCTGGGACATGAGGACTCCTCACAGGTGATGTATCGGACCCCTCAGCATCGCAAAGTGCTCGGTCCACAACCCGTCCGGGTCGCTGTCAGCCTGCGGAGTTCAACCGGTCCAGGTGTGGTGCCAGGTCGACGTGTGTGGCAGCCATCGCCTGCTGGAGTTGCTCCGGGGTGGAGACTCCGGCGATCGGGCGGATGGACGGACGGTTCTGCAGCAACCAGGCGAGCACGACCTGGCCACGGGGTGCCCTGAGTTCATCGGCCACGGCAGTGAGCGCCTGCAGTCGAGCGGTGCTTCCCGGGTGCTCGTACGCGTCCGGGAACGGGCGGTCATCACGGTCGTAACTGCCTTGCACCAGAGGCGAATACGCCCACAGCTCCATCTCCGGATGCTCGGTGAGGTAGTCGATCGTCTCGTCGGTGACGAACCCGAAGCGGTGGTCCTTGCCAGGCACTGCGACGTCCGGACGTGGACGTAGATAGGACGTCGTGAGTTGCAGCACGGTGAACGGCTCGAGGTCACGAGCCTGCGCAATCGCACGGGCTTGTTCGACCCGCCAGGTCGGGTGGTTGGAGATGCCGAGGCGGCTGACACGTCCGTCGGCAACCGTGCGCCCGAACGCCTCACATGGCTCCGAGGACGATGTCGGCCGGCGTGTTCATGATTCGTCTCTCCGTCGGGAACAGCGAACGGCCCCACCGTTGGCGCAAGGCGGGGCCGTTCGACGGTACTGCGTCGGGGCGCTCAGTCGGTTCCGAGGTCGAACGCTGCGCGGTCGAGCGCCTCGTCGTCATCGGTGCTCGCCATCGGGTTCGACGAGATCTGTTGTGCGCCACCGGGCTTCAGCTCGCCCACCAAGTCGGTCTCACGCTGCGGGAGTGCGCCCTGCGAGGCGTACAATTCCAGCTTCGCGCGGGTGTCGGCGATGTCCAGGTTGCGTATCGTGAGCTGACCAATGCGGTCGACCGGACCGAACGCGGCGTTCTCGGTGCGCTCCATCGACAGCTTGTCGGGGTGGTAGCTGAAGTTCTCACCCTTGGTGTCGACGATCGAGTAGTCCTCACCGCGGCGCAGGCGCAGCGCGACCTCGCCGGTGACGGCGGAGGCGACCCAACGCAGCAGACCCTCGCGCAGCATCAACGACTGCGGATCGAACCAGCGGCCTTCGTACAGCAGACGGCCCAGGCGGCGTCCGTCGTTGTGGAACGCGGCGACGGTGTCTTCGTTGTGGATGGCGTTGACCAGACGCTCGTAGGCGATCCACAACAGCGCCATACCCGGCGCCTCGTAGATGCCGCGTGACTTGGCCTCGATCACGCGGTTCTCGATCTGGTCGCTCATGCCCAGACCGTGTCGGCCACCGATGGTGTTGGCCTCGTGCATGAGCGCGACGACGTCGTCACCGAACTCGGTGCCGTTGATCGACACCGGCCGGCCCTGCTCGAAACGAATCGTGACGTCCTCGGTGTCGATCTTCACCGACTCGTCCCAGAACGCGACGCCCATGATCGGCTCGACGATCTCCATCGAGGTGTCGAGGTGCTCGAGCTTCTTCGCCTCGTGCGTGGCGCCCAGGATGTTCGCATCGGTGGAGTACGCCTTCTCGGCACTGTCGCGGTACGGGAAGTTGTGTGCGACAAGCCATTCCGACATCTCGTGACGTCCGCCGAGCTCGGTCACGAAGTCGTGGTCGAGCCACGGCTTGTAGATGCGCAAGGCCGGGTTGGCGAGCAGCCCGTAGCGGTAGAACCGCTCGATGTCGTTGCCCTTGTACGTCGATCCGTCACCCCAGATCGACACGCCGTCCTCCTGCATCGCACGTACCAGCAAGGTGCCGGTGACCGCGCGGCCCAGGGGAGTGGTGTTGAAGTACGTACGGCCCGCAGAGCGGATGTGGAATGCACCGGTCGCGATGGCCGCGAGGCCCTCTTCGACGAGCAGGCGCTTGCAGTCGACCAGGCGAGCCACCTCGGCGCCGTACTGCGTCGCACGCCCGGGCACGGACTCGATGTCCGTCTCGTCGTACTGGCCGAGATCGGCCGTGTAGGTGCACGGAACGGCACCTCCGGCACGCATCCAGGCAACAGCACACGACGTGTCCAGACCGCCCGAGAAGGCGATGCCGACACGTTCACCGACAGGAAGGGAGTTCAAGACTTTTGACACGGTCGTCATCGTAGGAGGTCGCCCGATGTGGGCGGTGCCACGTCCGATTCGTGGAGGGCGCGGGGTCCACACTGGGCAGATGACCGATCTGCACTGCCCGATGTGTCCGTGTGACTCGATGCTGCCCTACGACGCGTGCTGCGGCCCGTTGCTGTCCACCGACCGGCTCGCGACGACCGCGCAGGAGCTGATGCGCTCGCGGTACACCGCCTACTTCTACGGCAACCGCGAACACCTTTGGCGCACATGGCATCCCAAGACGCGACCGAACCCGGTGACGGTCGACCCGGAGACCGAATGGACCGGCCTCACGGTTCACGAAACCGTCGACGGTGGCCCGGACGACGAAACCGGCGTCGTCGAGTTCACCGCCACCCACAAGGGCGGTCTGGTGCACGAACGCAGCACCTTCGCACGCCGCGCCGGACGCTGGTTCTACCTCTCCGACGAAGCCTGACAGGTACGCGTTCTGCCGAACGGACGAGTCCGGTTCCACCGCCGCAGAATTCGTTTCGCGATGTGCCCGTGACTGCCCTAGCATTGGGTGCGTTCGTGGTGACGGAGTGACGATCCGCCGGGCCGCAAGGTCAGCCTCGAACCGCGCGTCCGGCGTACCGACGAGAGGCCGGGCGATCTGCCCGGCGAAGGTGTGGTGGCACCGCGATCTGGCCCCCGCCCACACCTCCCGGGCCGCCGTTCCTCGCCAGGAACTGCGGATCCTTGCAGTTCCTTCGGTGAGGACCCGACCGAAAGGAACGAACATGCTTCGTACTCATCAGGCCGGCACGCTGCGCGCGGCGGAGACCGGACAGACCGTCACCCTCACCGGATGGGTCGGGCGTCGCCGCGACCACGGTGGTGTGGCCTTCATCGACCTGCGCGACGCCAGCGGTGTCGTCCAGGTCGTCGCCCGCGACGAGGTGCTCACCGGCAGCGCGCACGACCTGCGCAACGAGTACTGCATCAAGGTCGTCGGCACCGTGCAGCCGCGCGACGCGAAGGACGTCAACCCCGAGCTGCCGACCGGCGAGATCGACGTCGTCGCCGAGGAGATCGAGGTGCTCAGCGAGTCCGCCGCGCTGCCGTTCCAGATCGACGAACGAGTCACCGTCGGTGAGGAGGCTCGCCTCAAGCACCGCTACCTCGACCTGCGTCGTCCGGCACAGGGCAACGCCATCCGCATGCGTTCCAAGGTGAACGCCGCCGCCCGTGCCGTGCTTGCCGAGCGCGACTTCGTCGAGATCGAGACGCCGACCCTGACTCGGTCCACCCCTGAGGGCGCTCGCGACTTCCTGGTGCCCGCACGCCTGGCGCCGGGAAGCTGGTACGCGCTGCCGCAGAGCCCGCAGTTGTTCAAACAGCTGCTCATGGTCGCCGGCATGGAGCGCTACTACCAGATCGCACGTTGCTACCGCGACGAGGACTTCCGCGCCGACCGTCAGCCGGAGTTCACCCAGCTCGACATCGAGATGAGCTTCGTCGAACAGGACGACATCATCGAACTCGGCGAGGCGATCGCCAAGGCGTTGTGGCAGGTCATCGGCGTCGAACTGCCGACGCCGTTCCCGCGCATGACCTACGCCGACGCGATGGCCAAGTACGGCTCGGACAAGCCCGACCTGCGCTTCGGCAACGAACTCGTCGAGTGCACCGACCTGTTCAAGGACACCACCTTCCGCGTGTTCCAGGCACCGTACGTCGGTGCGGTTGTCATGCCCGGCGGAGCCTCGCAGCCCCGCCGTCAGTTGGACGCATGGCAGGACTGGGCCAAGCAGCGCGGCGCCAAGGGCCTTGCCTACGTGCTGCTGCAGCAGGACGGCGAGCTCACCGGACCGGTCGCCAAGAACCTCTCGGACGCCGAGAAGGCAGCGTTGCCGGCGCATGTGGGAGCCAAGCCGGGCGACTGCATCTTCTTCGCCGCCGGCGACGTCAAGAGTTCGCGCGCCCTGCTCGGCGCGGCTCGTCTGGAGATCGGCAAGCGCTGCGGCCTCATCGACGAATCAGCCTGGTCGTTCCTGTGGGTGCTCGACGCCCCGCTGTTCGAACCGGCCGCGGACGCCGTCGCCTCCGGTGACGTCGCCGTCGGCTCCGGCAAGTGGACCGCCGTGCACCACGCGTTCACCATGCCGAAGAAGGAGTACCTCGACAGCTTCGACACCGACCCGGGCGAGGCGCTCGCGTACGCCTACGACATGGTCTGCAACGGCAACGAGATCGGCGGAGGCTCGATCCGTATCCACCGCAAGGACATTCAGGAGCGGGTGTTCGAGGTGATGGGTCTGTCCAAGGAAGACGCGCAGGAGAAGTTCGGCTTCCTCCTGGACGCGTTCTCCTTCGGCGCACCCCCGCACGGTGGAATCGCCTTCGGCTGGGACCGCATCTGCGCCCTGCTCGCCGGCACCGACTCGATCCGCGAGGTCATTGCCTTCCCGAAGTCGGGTGGCGGCTACGACCCGCTGACCGCGGCACCGGCACCGATCACGTCGGCGCAGCGCAAGGAGGCCGGCGTCGACGCCAAGCCGCAGCCGGTGGCTGCGCCGCAGGGTGCCGACGAGGTCAACCCGAACCAGAGTTGAAGGCGTGGGAGCGCGGCTCGCCGCGCTCCCACCGCCGGCGCCGGTTGAGCGCGCGCCGAAACCTGGTTCGCCCCTCGCAGATCTGGCTCAGCGAACGAACGGAGACAGCACGTGGCGATCAAGGCGATCCTGTGGGACTGCGACGGCGTGCTTCAGCACCCTGCCCACGACTGGGACGACGCGCTGTCGCGGCTGGGTGGTGCCGAGTTCACCGCCGCTCTCTTCGAGGCCGAGCACGCGGCGCTGCGCGGTGCGCGCTCGCTGCGGGATGTCGTCGCCGATCTGGTCGATCTGCACCCTGTGGCCGTGTCGGTCGAGGACGTGCTGGCTCTCTGGTCGCTCTTCGAAGCGGACGAACCGGCCTGGCAAGTGGTCGACGACGCACGGGCGGCCGGCGTTCGGTGCGTGCTTGCGACCAATCAGCAGGACATCCGGGTCGAGTTGATGCGTCACGAGCGCAAGTACGACGACCGGGTCGACGGTGCCTACTACTCATCCGAGATCGGCCACATGAAGCCGTCCCGCGAGTTCTTCGAGGCGATACTCGCCGACTTGGGCATCGAGGCGCAGGAGGCGCTCTTCGTCGACGATGTCCTGAGCAACATCGAGAGCGCTCGGTCGCTGGGCATCGTTGCGGTGCATCATGATCCGGCGTCCGGCGCCGCTGAGTTGCGGCGCGAGGTAGCGGAGCACATCCCCGACCTGCGGCAGTAGCGAATCGGGTCGCCGACTCTCAGGCGGCGAAGCGAGCAGAGGCCAGTTGGCGCGACTGCGCCACCAGTCGGCCGGTGGAGTCCCAGACCTCGGCGTCCTCCTCCAGCAGGTTGCCGGTGACCGTCGAAGTACGCAGCCGGATCGCGAGCCAACCCGCCGCCGGGACGGCGCGAACGTAGCCGGTGAACTCGATCGTCGGCACCCAACCCACCGAGCCCAGGTCGAACGCAACCGGCGGAAACGCGTCCAGGAAAGTCAACAGCGACAACGGATCCGGTTCGCGCCCGTCGGCGAACCTGATCCAACCGCGGATCTCGCCCATCCCACTGGGGTCGCCGAGCGCCCAGCCGACGGTCGCGGGATCCAGTCGCATGTCGAAGCGCTGGAGCAGCCCCGACTTCGTCAGCGCGGACGGCGGCGCCTCGGAGGCCGACACACAGTGCTCGACGTCCGGGAAGGTCGGCATCGGGCTGTGCTTGCGCACCGGTTCGGCGTGCGACGACACGTCGCCCATCGTCACCAGCGCCCGGAAGCGTTCTGAATCTCCCTGTCGCACAATCACTTCGGCGGTCGACATGGTCCGACCGGTACGCAGGACGGTCGGTGCGACCGTTACCTCGCCGGGTACCGCGGGGGAGAGGAAGACCCCACTCCAGGTGAGGGGGTGCGGGTGGTGCTCCGGAACAGCGTCGACGACAGCGACGGTGGAGAGGGCCATCAGCAGCCCGCCGTTCACCGCCTCGCCGATGCTCCACTCGTCCGACAGCGATCCGCGGTAGGTGCCGTCGGAAGCGCAGGTCAGCGCGATCGCGTCATCGAAGTCGGTCATGTGAACATCCCATCACTCATTGCGAGCCGATGGGTGTCTCGGCGAACCCGCGGGACGCCCAGGCGTGAGCGGTGCGGTAGCCGAGACGGTGGTAGAGCCGACGACCCGTCTCGTTGTCGGAGTACATCCCGAGCGTGCTGACGCCCGAGCGTTCGAGTGCCGCGGTCGTCAGTCCGGCAGTCACGGCTGCGCCGAAGCCACGTCCACGGGCGTCTGGATGGGTGACGATGCCGGCGAGGTGTGGCGCACCTGCACCCGTGCGGTGCATTGCTCCGGCAGCAACGATGCGACCCTCCTCGCGGATGCCGAGCCACAGTTCGGTTGCGCCCTCGCCCGGACGAGATTCAGCAGTCGGGTTACCGATCTCGTTCAGCGCCAACAGGGCTGCGGCGTCCAACGCATCGTCCAGTTCGTCCAAGCGATCGAGGTGAGGCACGACAGGTGGCGTGTGCACCGTCCACATCCAGTCCCAGTCGCCACCTCGGCCGAAGGTGAAATGGCGCTGCGCGAGCGGGAAGAGATGCTGGTCGATCGAGATGCCGTCTGCCTCCGGCGGCAAGCCTGCCGCGACGATCGCGTCCAGCAGAGGAGCGGCATCGTGCTCCGGGCCGCAGACGTTCAGGTGAACGTTGCGACGATGGTGGCCGCGGCGCAGGAACGCCACGGCCGATCCGAGCGCCCACGCCTGATCGACCAGGGCGGCATCGCATTCCCAACGCACGTAGGGGTCGTCGCCGCTCGCGGCAAGGAGTTCGTCACGTCCGCTCAGGGTTCGCAGCTGCAGGTTCACGAGGGTTAGCGTTGCAGTCGTGTCCGACGACCTCTTCGCCGCCTCCGCCGACGCCGACCCCAGGGGGCCGGGCGGTCTACTACCACCGCTCGCCGTGCGGATGCGGCCGCGCAACCTGGACGAGGTACGAGGGCAGCAGGCCGTACTCCGTGTCGGCAGCCCGCTTCGCCGGTTGATCGAGGGCGCCGGGGGAGCAGCCGGTCCGGTTTCGGCGATCCTGTGGGGGCCGCCCGGTACCGGCAAGACGACGCTCGCGCACCTGGTGGCCGGCGCCACCGACCGCAGGTTCGTCGAGCTCTCGGCGATCAATGCGGGAGTCAAGGACGTCCGGGCGGTGCTGGACCAGGCGGTGCGCGACAAGTCCCTCTACGGGCGCGACACCGTCCTGTTCCTCGACGAGATCCATCGGTTCAGCAAGGCGCAGCAGGACGCATTGCTGCCCGGTGTGGAGAACCGGACGATCATCCTGGTCGCGGCCACGACCGAGAATCCGTCCTTCTCGATCATCGCCCCACTGCTGTCCCGGTCGGTCACCGTCACACTGAAGTCGTTGGACGACAGCGATATTCGTCAACTGATCACCGACTCGGTGGCCGACGAGCGCGGCCTTGCTGCCGAGTTCGTGCTGGACGACGAAGCTCTCGACCACCTCGTCCGGATGGCCGGCGGTGACGGACGGCGTTCGCTCACCTCGCTCGAGGCGGCCGCGGGTGTCGCGCTCGACCGTGACGACACCGCGACGCCGACCCACATCACGCTTGCCGACGTGGAGCAGGCAGTAGCGACGGCAGCGGTGCGCTACGACAAGACCGGCGACCAGCACTACGACGTCGCCTCGGCCTTCATCAAGTCGATGCGGGGAAGCGATGTCGACGCCGCGCTGCACTACCTCGCCCGTATGTTGGAGGCGGGTGAGGACCCGCGCTTCATCGCCAGGCGGGTGGTCATCTCCGCCTCGGAGGAGATCGGGATGGCCGATCCGACGGCACTGCAGTCGGCCGTCGCGGCCCTGCACGCTGTCGCCCAGATCGGCATGCCCGAAGCGCGTCTGGTGCTCGCCCAGGCAGTAGTACACAATTGTCTGGCTCCGAAGTCGAACGCGACCTATGCGGCGATCAACGCGGCCATCTCCGACGTCCGGGCCGGCCGGATCGGGCAGATTCCGGCCCACCTGCGCGGCACCGGCTACGCGCGCGCCGCCGAGTACGGCAGTGGCGAGGGCTACCGCTATACGCACGACGAACCAAATGGCGTTGGGCCGCAACAGTTCCTGCCCGATGATCTGATCTCAGAAGCGGACTATTACCACCCGTCCGACAGGGGCTGGGAAGCGACCCTGAGACAGCGTTGGGCGACCCTTCGCAGCACCATCCGGAACCACACATTGTGATCTCGGACACTTGGTAACGATTGGGTGACCGTTCGGCACCGAAGGGTTGAACCTGGCAAACCGTGTGGCATGTTTTTCCACGGCGTGAGGCACGTGTGAACCACGAGCCGCCGGGTGGGGGCCTGGTACACGTCGCAACCGAAGGTCAGTCAACCGACGAGCCCGAACCCGCGTCTGTCCCAACGGAGGATCGATGAGCTTCAACCCGCAGCAGGTGGCCGAGTCTGTCTCGGAGGCCACCGTCGAACCGGTAGACACCGGTCGTCGTGGGAAGAAGGACAAGGGCCTGAGCACCGCCGGTAAGTCGCCGGTTCAGATCGCCATGGCGCGCCTGCGCAAGGACAAGGTCGCGATGATCTGCTTCGGCATCATCATCCTGTACGTACTGGTGGCCATCTTCGCTCCGGCATTGGCCGCGCTCGAAGGTCAGGACCCCGCGACCACGCACTCCGACCTGCTGGACGTCGACGGACTTCCCACCATCGGGCAGACCGCCGACCACTGGCTGGGCATCGAACCTTCGCTCGGCCGTGACCTGTTCGCTCGCTTCGTGTACGGAGCACGTCCCTCCATCGTCATCGGCACATTTGCCGCGATCGCAACAACGGTCATCGGCGTGACGGTCGGTCTGCTGGCCGGCTACTTCGGTGGCTGGATCGACAACATCGTCTCGTGGGTCATCGACTTCATCCTGTCGCTGCCGTTCCTGCTCTTCGCCATCGCGCTGGTGCCGATCATCACCTCATGGTTCGGCTCCCCGCTGGAGATCTCCGACGACACGGTCACCAAGGTTCGCTTTGGCTCGCTGGTGTTCGTGCTCACCTTCTTCTTCTGGGCCGGCCTTGCTCGCCTGGTACGCGGCGAAGTGATCTCGATGCGCGAGAAGGAATTCGTGCAGGCCGCTCGGGCGCTGGGCGTGCCCACGCGCCGGATCCTGTTCAAGGAGATGCTTCCGAACCTGGTCGGCCTGATCATCGTGTCGCTGACGTTGGCCATCCCGGCGTTCATCTCCGCCGAAGCCGGTCTGTCCTTCCTCGGTGTCGGGCTCAAGGAGCCGACGGCTTCGTGGGGTCTGACGATCGCCGCGGCACAGGGCTACTACGAATTGCAGCCCCTGTACCTGTGGGTCCCCGTGATCGCGGTCTCCCTGCTAGTGCTCGCGCTGTCGCTGCTGGGCGACGCGATCGCGGACGCGTTCAACCCGAACACCCGCCGATAAAGACTTCGATCCGTCGCCGACGGATCGTGCAGAACCTTCCTGGTGCTGGCCGGGAAGTACACAAAGGAGAAACAACATGCGCTGGACCAAGGTCGTGGCGCTGGCTGCAGCGGGCACGGTGTCGCTCGCAGCCTGCGGTGGAGGAAGCCCCTCCGACAAGAAGACCGACGCGGGCAAGGGTTCGAGCTCGTCGACCTCGCAGGGCACGGCCGCGGCCGACCTGCAGGCCGACGCCAAGGGCCCCGCTCCGGAGATCCAGGGTGCGAAGAAGGGCGGCACGCTGACCATCAAGTACGCGTCGGTGCCGGAGACCTTCGACCCGACCCGTGCTTACTACCAGGACACCATGGCCATCCTGAGCCAGCTGGTGACCCGTACGCTCACCACCTACAAGGTCGAGAACGGCAAGTCCGTCCTCGTGCCGGACCTCGCGACCGACCTGGGCAAGGCGTCGGAAGACGGCCTGACCTGGACCTTCACTCTGAAGGACGGCCTGAAGTACGCCGACGGAACCCCGATCAAGGCTGCCGACATCGCCTACGCGGTGAAGCGGTCGTTCGCCACCGAGGAACTGCCGGACGGACCGCCGTACGTCATGGACTACTTGCTCGACGGCGACAAGTACAAGGGTCCGTTCAAGGACAAGGGCGAGTACAAGGGTGTCGTCGCCAAGGACGACAAGACCATCGAGTTCAAGCTCAAGAAGAAGTGGCCGACCTTCCCGTACTACGCGGCGTTCACCCAGGTCTCGCCGATTCCGCAGGCCAAGGACACCAAGGACAAGTACGGCGACAACCCCATCGCCACCGGTCCCTACATGTTCGACAAGTACGTCAAGGGCCAGAGCCTGACGCTGAAGAAGAACCCGAACTGGGATGCTGCCTCGGACCCGGCCCGCCGCCAGTACGTCGACGCGTACAACTTCCAGTGGGGTACGGACACCAAGCCGACCCAGACCGCGATCCTCGCCAGCAACGGTCCGGACGCCACCACCCTGAACTGGGACGGCGTCGACTCGACCCTGCTGCAGAAGGTCAACCAGCAGAAGGACCAGCTGGTCACCGGTCCGGACCCGTGTGTCACCTACTTCAACATCGACACCCGCTCCGTGCCGCTCGAGGTCCGCAAGGCGATCGCCGCTGCGTACCCGTACGACCAGGTGCGCAAGGCATCGGGCGCGACCAGCCTGAGCTTCAGCCCGGCGACGTCGTACATGGCGCCGCAGGTGCCGGGCTTCAAGGCCTACGCCCCGCAGAACGGCATGACCGGCCAGGGTACGGGTGACCCGGAGAAGGCCAAGAAGATGCTGAAGGACGCCGGCAAGGAGAACTTCGAGATCTCCTGGTACTACACCCAGGACAACCCGGACGCAGTCAAGGCGAACATCGCCCGCAAGACCGCGTTCGAGAAGGCCGGCTTCAAGGTCAAGGACGTCGGTGTGCCGAAGGCTGACGCTCGTAAGCGTCGCGCCGAGACCGACGGCAAGGTCAACACCCTCACGGGTCCCGCCGGATGGTGCTACGACTGGCCGGCCGGCGACTCCGTCTACCCGGCTCTGTTCACCAGCGCCGTGCAGAAGGGTGGCCACAGCTCGGGCTTCCTGGCTGACAAGACGCTCGACGCCGAGATCAACCGCATCATCGGTCTCGACGCCGACAAGCAGGGTCCGGAGTGGAACAAGCTCGACGAGAAGCTGGCCAAGGACTACATCCCGGCGATCCCGCTGGCTTACGGTAAGGCGAACTTCATCTTCGGCAAGCAGGTCCACAACGTGGTCAACGACCCGAACCGTGGTATGCCGGACCTGGCCCAGGTCTGGGTCGGCTGACGTACGTCAGTAGCAACACCTTGAAGTAAGTTCACGAGCGGGGCCGCCCGGTGATCCCGGGCGGCCCTTCTCGCGAGCCCCCAACGCACCCCATTCCGACCAGGAGTACTCGTGCTCGTCTACGTCCTCCGACGGCTGCTCATGACGCTCAGCGTCATGCTTGCCGCGGTGACCTTCACCTTCGTCATCTTCTATCTCGGCCCGAACGATCCCGCCGGAATCTCGTGCACCCGTAACTGCACCGAGGAGCGGATCGCGGAGATCGAAAAGAGCATGGGCCTCGACAAGCCCAAGGTTCAGCAGTACACCGAGTACGTGAAGGGGATCGCCGTCGGGCGCACGATCACCTCCGGCGGTTTTGAGAAGGAATGCGCCGCCCCCTGCCTGGGCTGGTCCTGGGTTCAGGACCGTCCGGTCAAGGACATGGTCTTCCAAGCAGCTCCGGTCACGCTGTCGGTGGTGGTCGGCGGCACCGTGGTCTATACGCTCTTCGGCTTGATGTTCGGGGTGGTGGCAGCGCGCAACAGAGGTAACTGGGTCGATCGGATGATCGTCGGTATCACCCAGTTCGTCCCGTCGGTGCCCTACTACATCCTCGCGCTGCTGTTCTTCCTGTACCTGATGGTGCTGAATCCCATTCTCCCGCGCAGTCAGTGGGTGCCATTCACCGAAGATCCCGCGAAGTGGTTCGTCGGCCTGATCGGTGTCTGGGTGATCTACGGCCTGATCCAAGCGACGGCATACGTGCGTTACGTGCGCGCCGCGATGATCGACACGCTCTCCGGTGACTTCGTCCGCACCGCCCGATCGAAGGGCCTGTCGGAGCGGAAGGTCGTCATCAGCCACGCACTGCGCGCTGCGATGGCACCGTTCCTTACCCTCGTCGGCCTGAACATCGCCGCGGACCTTTCCGGGGCGGTCTTCACCGAGCGCATCTTCGGTCTCCCCGGTATGGGCACCTTGGCGATTCGTTCGTTCGATCAGCAGGACCTGCAGGTCATCAGTGGCGTCGTCCTGGTCGGAGCCCTGGTCGTCAGCGTCGGCAACCTCGTCGTCGACCTGCTGTACGGCGTCGTCGACCCGCGCGTGAAGCTGTCCTGAGGAGAGAAGAGCGATGTCCACAGCAGCAATCAACGAACAGTCCTCCCGCCGTCCGCGGCTCGACCCCAACGCCGAGACCATCCTGGAGGTCAAGGATCTGCAGGTGCAGTTCCCGACGGCTGATGGTGTGGTCAGTGCCGTCAACGGCGTGAGCTACGAGCTCAAGCTCGGTGAAACCCTGGCGATCGTGGGGGAGTCCGGTTCGGGCAAGTCCGTGTCGTCGATGGCCGTCATGGGCCTGCACGACCCGAAGCGCACCCGGATGAGCGGGTCGATCCTGCTCGACGGACAGGAACTGGTGGGCGCGAGCCCGCAGACCTTCCAGAAGGTGCGCAGCAACACCGTGGCGATGATCTTCCAGGATCCGCAGTCTTCACTGCACCCGTTCAAGAAGATCGGAAGCCAGATCGCCGAGGCGTACCTGGTACACCACAAGGTGTCCAAGAGTGTCGCCCACAAGCGTGCGGTCGAGATGTTGGACCGTGTCGGTATCCCGAACCCGGCGCGTCGTGCGAAGCAGTACCCGCACGAGTTCTCCGGTGGTATGCGTCAGCGAGCGATGATCGCACTCGGTCTGGTGAACGACCCGCGTCTGCTGATCGCGGACGAGCCGACCACCGCCCTCGATGTGACAGTGCAGGCGCAGATTCTCGACCTGCTCAACGATCTGCAGCGCGAGTTCGGGTCGGCGATCATCATGATCACGCACGACCTCGCGGTCGTCGCCGAGGTCTCCGACAAGGTGCTGGTGATGTACGCCGGCCGCGGTGTCGAGTACGGCACCACGCGTGAGGTGCTGGCCGATCCGCGTCACCCGTACACCTGGGGCCTGTTGTCGTCGGTGCCGTCACTCTCGGCAGCACTCGACGTGCCGTTGAACCCGGTCCGCGGCAACCCGCCGAGCCTGTTGAACCTGCCCAAGGGCTGCTCGTTCAATCCGCGGTGCGACTACGCCGACCGTGTTCCGGGAGACCGGTGCTTCACCGAACTGCCGGCGTTCACCGAGGTGCCGGGCGAACCCGGACGTCTGACCCGATGCCACCTGGCCGAGCCCGCCGAGATCTTCGCGGCCGAGGTCGCGCCGCGACTGGGGAAGTAGTACGAGATGGCAGATCTGAACAAGGAATCGGGCACCGGCTCCCACGCAGCCGGCGCCGAAGAGGACGCCGCAGGCGCCGGTGCCACGCATCGGCCGGAGTACGACGCTGCCGCGGTGGTGCACGAGCGCAAGGCCACCGCCGGCCGGGAGCCGCTGCTGGTGGTGGAGAACCTCGCCAAGCACTTCCCGGTGAAGGAGTACTCGGGGCTGTTCCCGACCACCCTGCAGACACGGGCCGTCGACGGAGTGAGTTTCGACCTCGCCGCGGGGGAGACCCTGGGCCTGGTCGGTGAGTCCGGCTGTGGCAAGACCACCACCGGTCGTCTCATCACTCGACTGCTGGAGCCCACCGACGGCAAGATCACCTTCGGTGGCAACGACATCACCCACATGAAGGAGAAGGACCTGCGTCCGCTCCGTCGTGACATCCAGCTGATCTTCCAGGACCCCTACGGTTCGCTGAACCCCCGCTTCACGGTTCAGTCGATCGTCGGTACCGCGTTGGAACTGCACGGCATCGTGCCCAAGAAGCAGGTCAAGGCACGCGTTCAGGAGTTGCTGGAACTCGTCGGTCTGAACCCTGAGCACATCAATCGTTATCCGAACGAGTTCTCCGGCGGTCAGCGTCAGCGCATCGGTATCGCCCGAGCGCTGGCCGTGGAGCCGAAGGTCATCGTGGCCGACGAGCCGGTGTCGGCACTTGACGTGTCGATCCAGGCACAGGTCATGAACCTGATGAGCAAGTTGCGCAAGGAACTCGACATCGCGTTCGTGTTCATCGCCCACGACCTCGGCGTCGTGCGGCACTTCTGCGACCGCGTCGCGGTCATGTATCTGGGCAAGGTCATGGAACTCGGCGACCGCGAGGAGATCTACGGCGCACCCGAGCACCCTTACACGCAGGCGCTGCTCTCGGCGGCGCCCGACCTGAATGTCGTTCGTGGCCACGTGCCCGAGGAGCGGATCCGACTGGTCGGAGACGTCCCGAGCCCGATCGATCCGCCGAGCGGTTGCCGCTTCCGCACCCGGTGCTGGAAGGCACAGGAGATCTGCGCCAGCGAGGAACCGCAGATCAAGGGTCACGGGGACCGTTTCGGTCACGGCATCGCCTGTCACTTCCCGGAGAAGAAGACCCACCTCACCGCAGAGGTCGTCGAGGCGGACGCCTGATCCACGCAGGACGCATTCGAACGGCGGCCGCACCACACACCGTGGCGCGGCCGCCGTTCGTATCTGTCGCGACGACCCTCACCGACGGGCGATAAGCTTCGAGGGATGCATACCGACACCTTCTCCCGAGCAGCCCGACGACGCGACGTCGCCGGGGCAGTCGAGTCGTGTCGGCGCCTGGGAGCACGAGCTGCGTAGGGCCTGTCGGCCCCGCCCCTCGTCCTGCCCATTTTCTTGATCGAAACCTAAGGATTCTCATGGAAACCGCCGAGATCCGGCGCCGTTGGCTGAAGTTCTTCGAGGACAACGACCACGTGGTCGTGCCCAGCGCACCGCTCATCTACGACGACCCCAACCTGCTGTTCGTCAACGCCGGCATGGTGCCGATGAAGCCGTACATGCTCGGCCAGCAGACGCCGCCGTGGCCGCGCGCCACCAGCGTCCAGAAGTGCGTGCGCACCGGTGACATCGAAGAGGTCGGCAAGACCTCACGTCACGGCACGTTCTTCCAGATGAACGGCAACTTCAGCTTCGGTGACTACTTCAAGGAGCGCGCCATCGAACTGGCGTGGGGCCTGGTCACCACCCCGATCGCCGACGGCGGGTACGGCCTCGACCCCGAACGTGTGTGGCCGACCGTCTACGAGGACGACGACGAGGCGTACGCGATCTGGCACGAGAAGATCGGCATCCCCGTCGAGAGGATGACCCGCCGCGGCAAGGAGGACAACTACTGGAACATGGGTGTGCCCGGTCCGGGTGGTCCCTGTTCGGAGTTGTTCTACGACCGTGGCGCGCAGTACGGCGCCGAGGGCGGCCCGGCGGTCGACGAGGACCGTTACATGGAGTTCTGGAACCTCGTGTTCATGCAGGACGACCTGTCGCAGGTGCGCAGCAAGGCCGACTTCGACATCGCCGGTCCGCTGCCCGCCAAGAACATCGACACCGGTATGGGCCTCGAGCGCATGGCGACGCTCCTGCAGGGCAAGGACAACCTGTACGAGATCGACGAGGTCTTCCCAGTGCTCGCCAAGGCCGCCGAGATGACCGGCAGGAAGTACGGCGAGAAGTCCGGGCAGGCGGCAGGGCAGTCGCACCCGGACGACGTGCACCTGCGTGTGGTCGCCGACCACGCCCGCTCCAGCCTGATGCTCATCGGCGACGGAGTGACCCCGGGGAACGAGGGTCGCGGCTACGTGCTGCGTCGCATGCTGCGCCGCGCGGTGCGCGCGATGAGGTTGCTCGGTTACGAGGACAAGGCCCTGCCCGAACTGCTGCCGGTCTCCATGGACCGCATGAAGGCCAGTTACCCCGAACTCGAGATCGACTTTCCCCGCATCAGCCAGATCGCCTACGGCGAGGAGGACGCGTTCCGCCGCACGTTGGGCGCCGGCACGGTCATCCTCGACACCGCCGTGACGAAGGCGAAGCAGAGTGCTGCGTCGACAGGCGGTGGCCAGGCGACGCTCGCGGGAGAGCAGGCCTTCCAGTTGCACGACACCTACGGCTTCCCGATCGATCTGACCCTCGAGATGGCCGCCGAGCAGGGTGTCCAGGTCGACGAGCCGGGGTTCCGCCGCCTCATGCAGGAGCAGCGCGATCGCGCGAAGGCCGACGCGAAGGCGAAGAAGGCCGGCCACGCGCACACCGAGGTGTGGCGTGAACTGCGAGCCCTCGGTGCCACCGATTGGCTTGCCTACCAAGGACTTTCGGCGGACGCGAAGATCACCGGCATCGTCGTGGACGGCGTGCAGGTGCCCGAGCTTCGTCCGGGTCAGACCGGTCAGGTCGTGCTCGACCGCACCACGTTCTACGCAGAGTCCGGCGGTCAGATCGCAGACTCAGGAGTCATCGCCGGTCCGTACGGCGAGTTGCCGGTGCGCGACGTTCAGCGTCCGGTCAAGGGCCTGGTCGTCCACACCGTCGAAGCCGGCGAGCACGGGCTCACCGTCGGCGACGCAGTGGAAGCCAAGGTCGACCCCGAGTGGCGTGTGTCGGCCTGTCAGGCACACTCCGGCACCCACGTCGTGCACGCGGCGCTGCGGCAGGTCCTCGGCCCGTCCGCGCTGCAGTCGGGTTCGTACAACAAGCCCGGCTACCTGCGTCTCGACTTCGCGTGGAACTCCGGCCTCTCGGCCGCGACCCGCAGCGAGATCGAGGAAGTGTCGAATCTCGCTGTGCGACAGGACCTTCCGGTGTCGGCGCAGTTCATGACGCTGCCGGAAGCGCGCGATTGGGGGGCGCTCGCTCTCTTCGGGGAGACCTATGACGAGCAGGTACGCGTCGTCGAGATCGGTGGCCCGTGGTCGCGCGAACTGTGCGGTGGCACGCACGTCGCACACTCCTCGCAGATCGGTGCCCTGACGCTCACCGGTGAGGGGAGTGTCGGCTCGGGCGTACGTCGTGTCGAGGCGCTCGTCGGGATGGAAGCGCTGCGTTACCTCGCCAAGGAACGAATGCTGGTCGCCGAACTCAGCGGAATGGTCGGCGCGCAACCGGGCGAACTGCGCGACAAGGTCGACGCCCTGCTCGGCCGGGTCAAGGACGCCGAGCGCGAGATCGCCAGGCTGAAGCAGGAACAGGTGCAGGCCGAGGCTGCCTCCCTCGTGGAGCAGGCACAGGACATTTCCGCGGTGAAGGTGCTGACCCACCACGCGGGTGACCTACCGGCGGACCAGGTGCGCTCGCTGGTGCTCTCGTTGCGCGACCGCCTCGGTGACGCGTCCGGCTCCGTCGTGGCGGTCACCGGTGTCAATGCCGGGCGGCCGGTGGTCGTGATCGCGACCAACCAGTCGGCCCGTGACCGCGGCATCCAGGCGGGTGCGCTGGTCAAGCAGGCCGCGTCCGTGCTCGGTGGCGGTGGCGGTGGCAAGCCGGACGTCGCCCAGGGCGGCGGCCAGGACCCGTCCAAGGTGGACGAGGCGCTGTCGGCCGTGGCCCGCGCGATTCGACAGACACTCGACTGATCATGCGCCGTGGCGTACGCGTCGGCGTCGACGTGGGCTCCGTCCGGGTCGGGATCGCGATCTGCGACCCGGACGGCCTCATCGCGACCCCGGAGACGACCCTCACGCGGGACGCCGCCACGAACCGCGACATTCAGCAGACGCTGGAACTGGTCGACGTGCGTTCCGCCGTCGAGGTGATCGTGGGGCTGCCGAGGTCGTTGTCCGGCGACGAAGGGGCGGCCGCCGAGGCAGCGCGCGCCTGGGCGACCGCTCTGCACCGAGCCAGACCATCCATCGGGGTGAGGCTGGTCGACGAACGGCTCACCACGGTGGACGCTCACCGGGCGATGCGCGAGGCCGGAGTTTCGACACGGCGCAGCAAAAGCGTGATCGACAGCCAGGCGGCTGCGATGATCTTGCAAGTCGCGTTGGACACAGAACGTACGACCGGTGCGCCCCCAGGCATCGCCGTGGGCGGACGCAAACCCCGCCACCGGCGGTCGACGTGAAGAAGAAGGGCACTTGATGAACGACTCCCGTCTCTCCGATTCGATCTTCGGAGAGGGAGAAGACCGCGGGCAGCCGGCCGGGAAACTTCCCGACCGGCGGGAGCCGGCCGCGCAATCGCGTGCGCAGGCGCGTGACATGCGTCCGTTCGCGCAGGCTGACAACCCAGAGGGTCCTAACCGTCGCAACCGCTCCTGCCTGGTGATGGCTCTCGCGAGCGTGCTGGTTCTCGGTGGTTTCGGGCTGGCTCTCAAGACCGTGGGCACCGACCTCATTCCCAGCATCGGCGCAGGCAGCTCCGGCGGTGGTGATTACGCGGGTGAGGGCACCGGTACGGTCGAGGTCAAGGTCAAGCCGGGGGACTCCGGCCATGCCATCGGGGTCGCTCTGAAAGAGGCCGGCGTCGTGAAGTCCGCCGGAACCTTCGCCTCCGTCGCCGGGGCGAACCCGGAGTTCTCCAAAGTGCAGCCCGGCACGTACAAGATGAAAAAGCAGATGAGTTCGCAGTCGGCGCTCAACCTGCTGCTCGACCCCGCAACCCGCATGTCCAAGGGCGTGACAGTGCGTGAGGGCATGTGGGTGAGCGAGATCTTCGCGACCCTTTCCAAGCAGACCGGTGTTCCGGTGGTCGAGTACAAGAAGGTCGATCCGAAGACGCTCGGCCTGCCGCCGGCCGCTGACGGCAAGCTCGAAGGCTTCCTGTTCCCCTCCACCTACGAGTTCGAGCCGAGCGCGACCGCGTCCGAGCAGCTCAAGGCGATGGTCGCACTGGGTAAGAAGCAGCTGAACCAGCTCGGCGTCCCGGCCGACCAGTTGCGCAAGACCGTGATCGTGGCGTCGTTCGTCCAAGGTGAGTCGCGGCTGGGTGCCGACGGCGCGAAGGTGGCGCGCGTGATCGACAACCGCGAGGAGAAGGGGATGCCGCTGCAGATGGACTCCTCGATCCACTACATCACCCAGGAGCGCGGCACCGTCACCACCACCGACAAGGAACGTAACGACAACAGCCCGTACAACACCTACAAGCATCGGGGTCTGCCCCCTGGCCCGATCAACAACCCGGGTCTGGAAGCGCTCAAGGCAGCGGCCAAGCCCGCCACCGGACCGTGGCTCTACTTCGTGACGGTGAACCAGGAGACCGGCGAGACGAAGTTCGAGACCGACTACGGCGCCCACCTGAAGAATGTTCGTGAGTTCCAGGCCTGGTGCCGGAACAACCCGGGCAAGTGCTGATCCGTCGGGCGGCAGTGCTCGGTTCGCCGATCAAGCACTCGCTGTCGCCGGTGCTCCACCGGGCGGCGTACGAGGCATTGGGGTTGGACGACTGGCGCTACGAGCGGTTCGAGGTCGACGAGTCCGCCCTGGCGGAGTTCGTCGGATCCCTCGGTACGGAGTGGGCGGGTCTCTCCCTCACGATGCCGTTGAAGGAGGAGGCGCTCGTCCTCGCTGCGCACTGTGATCCGATCGCGCTCCAGACCGGTGCGGTCAACACGCTTGTCCCCACCGAGTCGGGTTGGCACGGCTACAACACCGACGTCCACGGGGTGGTCGCCGCTCTGCAGGACGCCGGGGTGGGAACGGCCGCGACTGGCCGTGCACTCGTGCTGGGTTCGGGCGCGACTGCCCGGTCGGTGTTGGCCGCACTGGCCGAACTCGGCGTGCTGGACGTGACCCTCGCCGTCCGCAAGGACGTGCGCGCCTCGACACTCGCCCAGGCCAGTGATCACGCAATGACCACCGACGTCGTCTCACTGACCGACGCCGGCGTGCACGCACACGGATACGACCTGGTCATCAGTACCCTTCCGCCCGGCGGCGCGGACGGCTTCGCGGGGGTGGCAAGCGCGAGTCCGGTGCGTGCCCGGACCGGAACGGTGTGGATGGACGCCGTCTACGCCGGCTGGCCGACCGCCTTCGCCGATTCGGGTGAGCACACCGGCGCTCGTGTCGTCTCCGGTCTGGAGATGCTGATCCACCAGGCTGTGCGACAGGTCGAGTTGATGACCGGCCGGGTTCCGCCGCTGAATGCCGTCCAGCAGGCTGGACACGCTGCACTCGCGGCCCGCGAGGCGTGAAAAGATCGCGCACATGTTGCGCTGGTTGACCGCAGGTGAGTCCCACGGGCCGTGCCTGACCGCCGTTCTCGAAGGATTGCCCGCAGGGGTCGAGGTGTCCTCGTCCGATCTGCAGGCTGCTCTGGCCCGCCGCCGTCTCGGCCATGGTCGGGGGGCGCGGATGAAGTTCGAGCAGGACGAGGTGTCCTTCGGTGGCGGTGTGCGCCACGGTCGCACCCTCGGGTCGCCGATCGCGATCACGATCGCCAACACCGAATGGCCCAAATGGCAGGCCGTCATGGGTACCGACCCGGTCGACGAGGGCGCGATCGCTGCCGCAGACGACATCGGTGCGCCGCAGGAGCTCGCCCGTAACCGTCCGCTGACCCGTCCGCGTCCGGGCCATGCCGACCTCGTCGGTATGCAGAAGTACGGGTTCGACGAGGCGCGCCCCATTCTCGAACGTGCCTCCGCACGCGAGACCGCGGCACGCGTGGCCCTGGGAGCGGTGGCCGAGGCGTTCCTGAAGCAGGCTTACGGCATCGAACTGGTCTCGCACACCGTGTCGATCGGTACCGCCGGTTCGGCGCCCGATGCTTCGCTGCCGGTCCCGGCCGATGTCGAGGCGCTCGATGCCGACCCGGTTCGCTCGCTGGATCCGCACGGATCCGCTGCGATGGTGGCCGAGGTCGACGCGGCGAAGAAGGACGGCGACACGCTCGGTGGGGTGGTCGAGGTGCTGGCGTACGGGTTACCCCCGGGCCTCGGTTCGCACGTGCACTGGGACCGCCGCCTCGACGCACGGCTGGCCGGCGCCTTGATGGGGATCCAAGCGATCAAGGGTGTGGAGGTGGGCGACGGCTTCCTCACCGCGGCTCGTCGCGGATCCGCGGCCCACGACGAGATCGACCGAACCGACGCAGTGATCCGGCGGGCCTCCAACCGCGCGGGAGGTACCGAAGGTGGCATGTCGACGGGCGAGCCGCTACGGGTGCGTGCCGCGATGAAGCCGATCTCCACCGTCCCGCGTGCCCTGCGCACGGTCGACGTGAGTACGGGGGAGGCGTCGACGGCGATCCACCAGCGCTCTGACGTGTGCGCGGTGCCGGCGGCGGGGGTCGTGGCGCAAGCCATGGTGGCTCTTGTGCTCGCCGAGGCATGCGTGGAGAAGTTCGGCGGCGACAGCGTCGCCGAGACGGCCCGCAACCACCGCGCCTATCTCGACGCGATTCCCGAGCTGATGAAGTCCTTCGAGTCGCAGGAGGGATCGTGACTGTTCGTCCGACGGTTGTGCTGATCGGCCCGCCGGGGGCGGGCAAGTCGACGGTCGGGGCGCGCCTGGCGCAGACGCTCGGCACGGAGTTCGTCGATACCGACGCGCTCGTCGAGCAGACCGACGGTCGCACGATCAGCGACATCTTCGTCGAGGACGGTGAGCCTACGTTCCGCCGCATGGAGGCCGACGCGGTCGCCCGAGCCCTCGACGGTGCGGGCGTCGTCGCGCTCGGCGGGGGAGCGCCGATGCAGCCGAGCGTCGCCGAACTCCTGAGTGATCACCATGTCGTCTTTCTCGACGTCTCGATCTCGGACGCATCGGGACGCATCGGGTTCGATGCCTCCCGACCGTTGCTCGCCGTCAACCCGCGCGCCACCTGGACCCGGTTGATGAACGAGCGCCGTCCTACCTATGAGGCGCTCGCGAGCGTCCGCATCGACACCGCAGGGTGCACGCCCGAGCAGGTCGTCGAGCAGGTGAACGCCTGGTTGGCGCGCGAATCATGAGTGGCACCAAGGTGATACGGGTCGGTGACGAGTACGAAGTATTCATCGGACGTGGAGTCGCCGACCAGGTCGCCGACCACGTCGGGGACGCGATGCGGGTCCTGCTCGTGCACGCCCCCGCCGTGGCCGACAAAGCCGAACAAGTCGCAGCCTCGTTGCGAACCGGTGACCGCCAGGTGGTGGTTCGCGTCCTGCCCGACGCCGAGTCGGCCAAACAGATCAGCGTCGCCGCCGACCTGTGGGCGACCCTCGGACAGGCAGGATTCACCCGCACCGATGTCGTCGTCGCCCTCGGCGGCGGTGCCACCACCGATCTCGGCGGATTCGTCGCGGCCGGTTGGTTGCGGGGAGTTCCCGTGGTGCAGGCGCCCACCACCCTGCTCGGCATGGTCGATGCCGCGGTCGGTGGCAAGACCGGGGTCAACACGGCCGAGGGCAAGAACCTCGTCGGTGCGTTCCATTCCCCGTCCGCTGTGGTGTGCGATCTGGATCTGCTGCACACCTTGCCGTGGGCCGACCTGGTCGCCGGGTTCGCCGAAGTGATCAAGTGCGGTTTCATCGCCGACCCGCAGATCCTTCGTCTGATCGAAAGCGACCCCGAGGCGGCCTTGGACCTCGGCGGCGAGGTGTTGCCCGAACTCGTCTCGCGAGCTGTCGCCGTCAAGGCGCGTGTGGTGGCCGCCGACCCGCGCGAATCCTCGCTGCGGGAGATTCTCAACTACGGCCACACGTTCGCCCACGCCATCGAGCAGGTGGAGAACTACCGGTGGCGGCACGGTGACGCCGTTGCGGTCGGCATGGTGTACGTCGCCGAACTGGCCTGTCGCGCAGGCATGTTGGACGAGACGATCGTCGCGGAGCACCGCCGCATCCTCGACCTTGTCGGGCTGCCGACCCGCTACGAACCCGGCCGGTGGGACGAACTGCTGACCGCCATGTCGCGGGACAAGAAGACGCGCGGAGCCACCTTGCGTTTCGTGGTGCTCACCGACATCGCCGAGCCGGCGCGCCTCGAGGGCCCCGACCCGCAGTGGCTGCGCGAGGCGTACGACGCGGTCAGCTGAGTCCCACCGTTCGGCGCATCATTGCGCGGTGGCCGACGGGGGAGCGGTGCCACCGGTGGGTTCGCCGACCATAAGTTCGCTGATCTGGGATCGCCACGGTTCGCCCAGGCGTCCCCAGCCCGGCTCGTACTCGTAGATCTCGCCGACCGGCGTGCCCTTCCGGTTGCCGAGCATGAGCTCGACGTCGTCCTGTTCGAGCAGGCTCGGGTGCATGACGCCGACGGCCTCGCTCACCTTGAGCAGGTCACGGCGCATAGCGCGCAGGTAATTGGCGACGCGGACCGCCTTCAGCTCCGGGTCGAGGCCACGCTCCAGCCACTTGTTCTGAGTCGCGACACCGGTGGGGCAGGTGTCCTTGTGGCACTTCTGGGTCTGCAAACAGCCGATCGCGAGCATCGCTTCGCGGGCGACGTTGACCATGTCGATGCCGAGCGCGTAACCGACGGCCGCATTGCGCGGCAGACCCAGCTTCCCGGAGCCGATGAAGGTGAGCTGATCGGTGATGCCGGTCCTCGCGAACCGGGCGTACACCCGCGTGAACCCGATCAGGAACGGCAGCGCCACCGCGTCGCTGAAGACCAGCGGTGCTGCACCGGTGCCGCCTTCGCCGCCGTCGATGGTGACGAAGTCGACACCGCGCTGACCGTCGGCCATGGTCGCCGCCAGTTCGTCCCAGAAGGCGAGGTCGCCGACGGCCGACTTGATGCCCACCGGCAGACCAGTGCGTTGCGCGATGAGTTCGACGAAGTCGAGCATCGAATCGACGTCGCCGAACTCCGCGTGCCGGGACGGGCTGATGACGTCCTGACCGGCCGGGACGCCCCGGATCTCGGCGATCTCCTGGCTGACCTTGGCGGCCGGCAGCACGCCGCCCAGGCCGGGCTTGGCGCCCTGCGACAGTTTGATCTCGACGGCGCGCACGGGTGCCGGCTCCACCAGAGCTGCGAGCCGATCGATGTCGAACCGGCCGTGCTCGTCCCGACAGCCGAAGTAACCGGTGCCGATCTGGAAGATCAGGTCGCCGCCCTGACGGTGGTGCTTGGACAGCCCGCCCTCGCCGGTGTTGTGCAGGGCACCCGCTTGCTGCACGCCGGCGTTGAGGGCGTGAATCGCGTTGCCGGACAACGATCCGAAGCTCATCGCCGACACGTTCACGACGCTGCCCGGCCGGAACGCCTTCGCGCGTCCGCGGGGCGCGCCGAGGATCTTCGCGCTGGGCAGGACGACGTCGTTCCCGACGTGGGCGCCGGTCGGAGGGGGAGTCGGACTGAATGTGCGGTGCTTGATGATCGAGTAGCCCTCGTCGGTCTCGACGTTGTTGTCGGTGCCGAACGCGACGTAGTTGTTCTCGCCCTTCGCGGAGGCGTAGATCCAGGCGCGCTGGTCGCGGCTGAACGGCCGTTCCTCGTCGTTGGACGCCACGACGTACTGCCTCATCTCCGGACCGATCGTCTCGATCGCGTAGCGGGCATGACCGATCAGCGGGAAGTTGCGAAGCAGGGAGTGCTTGCGCTGCAGCACGTCGCGGGCGGCAACTCCGGCGGCTGCCATCAACGGCACGGCGGCGATCAGCGAACGGTTCATGAGGGAAGTCTGCCGTCTGCGCGCCTCGTCCGAGCCGGTCGGCCCCGACAGGTATGACCGGCGCCTGATCGGACGCGTGACCGGAGCACCGGTGTGCCGCCGGTACCATGGTCCAGTTCCCGGGCCGGTCGACCGTTGCTGGTCGCTGCCCAGACCTCGACGATGAAAGTGAACCGCGCGTGGCATCCACGAACGACCTGAAAAACGGAATGGTCCTCAAGATCGACAACGGGCTGTGGTCGGTCGTCGAGTTCCAGCACGTCAAGCCCGGTAAGGGCCCGGCCTTCGTGCGCACCAAGCTCAAGAACGTCCTGTCCGGCAAGACCGTCGACAAGACCTTCAACGCCGGCGTCAAGGTCGAGACCGCGAATGTCGACCGCTCCGACATGCAGTACCTGTACAAGGACGGCAACGACTACGTCTTCATGGACGTGAAGTCCTACGACCAGATCAACATCCCCGCCGAGACCGTCGGCGATGCAGCGAACTTCCTGCTGGAGAACCAGGAAGCCATCGTCGCCCAGAACGAGGGCACCGTGCTGTACGTCGAGCTCCCGGCCGCCGTCGTCCTGGAGATCACCCACACCGAACCGGGCCTGCAGGGTGACCGCTCCACCGGCGGCACGAAGCCCGCGACGTTGGAGACCGGCGCCGAGATCTCGGTGCCCTTGTTCCTGGAGACGGGCACGAAGGTCAAGGTCGACACCCGCGACGGTTCGTACCTCGGCCGCGTGAACTGACGTATGGGTGCTCGCACCAAGGCGCGTAAGCGCGCACTCGACCTGCTCTTCGAGGCCGAGCAGCGTGGCGTGAACGCGGTGACCCTGCTCGACGAGCGGGTCGAGGCGCCGGTGACCCCGGCGCCGCTGCCGGAATACACCGGCGACCTCGTGCGTGGAGTCGTGCGCAACTGGGCGGCGATCAACGACGCACTGACCACGTACGCCAAGGACTGGCCGCTGGACCGGATGCCCGCCGTCGACCGCAACCTGTTGCGCATCGGCGCGTTCGAGTTGCTCTACAACGACGAGGTGCCCGACCGCGTGGCGATCGCCGAGGCCGTCGGCCTCGCCACCGAGCTGTCGACCGATGAGTCGCCGAAGTTCGTCAACGGCTTGCTCAACCGGCTGGCCGAGGTCAAGGACACACTGGTCTAGAAGCGACCGGAGGTTCGGGGGAGGACGAGTGCGGAACCGCGCGCGCAGCAGCGCCGTCGCAGCTGATGTGACCGCGCTCGCCCCCGAACGATCGACAGCAGTTGCCTGCAGGGCTGCCCGCACGGCGCGTTGGGCGCTCGTCGACGTCGTTCGTGGTGTCGCGATCGTGGCGGTGGTGCTCTACCACCTGGTGTGGGACCTCGGCCATTTCGGCGTCACCGAGCACTGGGCCCGAACGCCGTCGGGGCGCATGACAGGACACGTCATCGCCGGCACCTTCTTGTTGCTCACCGGCGTGAGTCTCGCTCTGGCGCACCGGCATTCGGTCGATCTTCGGACGTTCGGACGACGGTTGCTCAAGCTGCTCGCCGCCGCGTACGCCATCACCGCGGTGAGCCTCGTCCTGGCGCCCCAGTTCATGGTGACCTTCGGGATCCTGCAGAACATCGCGCTCACCAGCGTGCTGCTCCTGCCTTTCCTTCGGGCCTCGCGGTTGGTGGCGATCGGCGCGGCTCTGATCAGCGCGGCGCTTCCGGCGATCGTCTCCATCGACTCGACATCGCGCTGGGTCACCTGGACGGGTCTGACGCCGACGCTCTCGCCGAGTCTCGACGTCCAACCACTGCTGCCTATGTTCGCGCTGTCGCTGCTCGGCCTCGTCCTCACCCGCACGTTGCTCGGCAATGAAGCCCTGCGGGACCGGGTGGCGTCCTGGCAGCCCACCGGCCCGGTCTCGACCGCGTCGCAGACACTCGGGCGGCACACACTCGCCATCTACCTTGCCCACCAGCCTGTGCTGTTCGGCGCTCTGTCCCTGCTTGTGTTGCTCGAACTCATCTAAGAGCCCGCAACGTGCCCAAGTCCCGGTCGCCGAGAGCATCTGCACGATAAGGTTTGCCGATCTGTCTCAATCCCCGGGGGGAATCGCACCGCATGGACCCTCACCGTCGAACCCGCCGGGCCGGCGTGGTGGCAGCAGTGCTGGCGGGTGTGCTCGCCACCGGCTGCAGTGGTGCTCGTTCAGCAGGCACGGCCGCCTCGACGTCCCCGGTAACCACCTCGGCCGGCACATCGAGCAGCGGATCGTCCCCGAGCTCGACGGCACTGAGGACGGCGTCCGCCAGCACGTCGACCAGACCGGCGACGACATCGACATCCATGACACGCGACCCGGTGGGCGAGGCGCTGTTTCGTCGGGGCCTGAGCGACGAGGTCGATGTGAGTACGCACGGCATGTCCAGCGTGCGGCAGGGTCGCTTCGTCGTCGTGGGTGATGTGCCACGCGGGCGCCTGGCTCAGATCGCGAGCACTGCCGTGAAGTTCGACGGCGAGGTCGCCGACTATGTCGACTCGGCCCCGAAGGAGCCGTTGCTGATCCTCGCGCCCGCGACGGCCGACCGATACAGCGAGTGGACCGACGGCGACGACGCAGCCGATCACAGCGGAACGGCGTTCACCGGTTCGGACACCGAGCCACCGTGGGTCGTGCTCTCGCCGTTGCTGTGGTCTGTGCAGTTGAAGGACGTCCTCGAAGGTCCGGGCGGCGAACTGGAAGCGACCGTCGTGCACGAGATGGTCCACGCCTACACCGACCCGCCGCACTGGACGCCGAAGTGGGTGATCGAGGGTTACGCCGAGATGGTGACCGCCGACGTCACCGAGTACTCCTGGGCCCCGGACCGGCTGCCGAAGCCGAAGCTGCCCGAGGATGCGGAGTTCGCCGGCCCCACTCAGGACGACTCCTACTTCCTGGCAGGCGACTTCTTGGTGTACCTGAGCGAGTTCTATTCCGTTGCCGACGTGACGGCGTTCTACTCCAGAGCTATGCGCGGCAATGTCGAGGACGAGTTCGAGAAAGCGTTCGCGGTCAAGCTTGTGAAGGCCGTGACGGCCTGGCAGTCGGACTACCGGGCGACCTACTCCGAAGGTGAGACGCCCGCGGCCTGAGCGGTTCTGCGGCCAATCGTTTCAGCAGGTCGTGATGCTTGGTCGGGACCGCCCGCCTGTCGGTACCGGGTGCGACCGGCAGTCGGATCTCGGCTAGGCTCGCACGCGCTCGGCATCCTTTAACGATTCCGTCCTGTGAGGCGGCGAAGGAGGTCCTGACGCCATGCGTCCTGACTCAACAGACTCCCCGTCCGAAGGCACCTCTTCCACGGGTCGAGTAGTCCTCAACTCCAGCGATATTCAGCGCGCGCTACGCCGGATCGCCCACGAAGTGGTCGAGCACAACAAGGGAGCCGATGACCTCGTCGTGCTCGGTATCCCGGCCCGCGGAGCGGTACTCGCCACACGCCTGGCCGACTCCCTGCGCGAGGTCGAAGGCACCGAGGTGCCCGTCGGCACGCTCGACGTGACGATGTACCGCGACGATCTGCGCCGCAACCCGGTGCGCACCGCGTTGCCGACGACCATTCCCGACTGCGGGGTCGATGACAGGGTCGTGGTGCTGGTCGACGATGTGCTGTACTCCGGACGTACCGTTCGAGCGGCACTGGACGCACTCGGTGACCTCGGCCGGCCGCGCGCCGTCCGGCTCGCCGTGCTGGTCGACCGTGGTCACCGTGAACTCCCGATCCGCGCCGACCACGTCGGAAAGAACCTGCCCACGTCCAGCCAGGAGCGGGTGTACGTGCGACTGACCGAATTCGACGATGTCGAGGACGAAGTGCGCATCGACGCCGGGAAGGCCGACATGAGCGAGGGGGACCAGCGATGAAGCACCTACTCTCGGCCGCCGATCTGTCCAAGGACCAGGTGCTCGAACTGCTCGACACCGCCGAGCAGATGCACGACGTGCAGCACCGCGATGTCAAGAAGCTGCCCGCGTTGCGCGGACGGACGGTCGTGAACCTCTTCTTCGAGGACTCCACCCGCACCCGATCTTCCTTCGAGATCGCCGGCAAATGGTTGTCCGCCGACGTCATCAACGTCTCAGCCAAGGGCTCCTCCGTCAGCAAGGGCGAGTCGCTTCGCGACACCGTCATGACCGTCGCCTCGATGGGGGTCAACGGGCTGATCATCCGCCACCACGCCAGTGGTGCCTCCGCCCAGGTGGCCCGGTGGGTCGATGCCGCCATTGTCAATGCGGGCGACGGCACGCACGAACACCCCACCCAGGCCCTGCTGGACGCGTACACGATGCGTCGCCGGCTGGGCGACCTCGAAGGCAAACACGTCGCGATCGTGGGCGACCTCACCCACTCACGCGTCGTGCGCAGCAATCTGCTGCTGCTGCGCACGCTCGGAGCGCAGATCACGCTGGTCGCGCCGCCGACGTTGATGCCGAGTGGTATCTCCGATTGGGCCGCGGCAGAGGGATTCTCGATCACCGGCGAGCTCGACCCCGTGCTGCCGACGATCGACGTCGCGATGATGTTGCGGGTGCAGAAGGAACGGATGAGCGGCGGCTACTTCCCGACGCCCCGTGAGTACACCATCGGCTACGGCCTGACCCGCGACCGATTGCGCAAGCTGCCGGAGCATGCGGTGATCTGCCACCCCGGCCCGATGAACCGTGGCCTGGAGATCGCGGCCGACGCCGCCGACGAAGCCCGCTCGGCGATCCTGGACCAAGTGTCCGCCGGTGTCGCCGTCCGGATGAGCGTTCTGTACCACCTGCTCGGAGGAAACGCGTGAGCACCGAAGACACCACCGAAAGCAGCGCCTACCTGATCAGGGGTGCTGACATCCTCGGCCGCGGAGCCGGCGACCTGCTGCTGGCCGACGGTGTGATCCGTGGGCTCGGCTCGATCGACGCACCTGCCGACGCGATCGTGCTCGACGCGGACGGCCTGGTCGCATTGCCCGGACTGGTCGATCTGCACACCCACCTGCGCGAGCCCGGCCGGGAGGACGCCGAGACGGTCGCCACCGGATCCGCCGCCGCGGCGGCCGGTGGGTTCACCGCCGTCCTGGCGATGGCGAACACCAACCCGGTGACCGATACCGCCGAGGCCGCGGAGCACATCCACGACCTGGGCCGCCGCTGCGGTCTGGTCGACGTTCATCCCGTCGGCGCCGTGACCAAGGGCCTGGCCGGTGAGGAACTCGCCGAACTCGGCCTCATGCACCGCAGCAACGCCGCGGTCAACGTCTTCTCCGACGACGGCAAGTGCGTACACGACGCCCGGCTGATGCGCCGCGCGTTGGAGTACGTCCGGGCCATCGACGCAGTCATCTCCCAGCACAGTCAGGATCCGCGCCTGGCCGACGGACAGGCTTGCTGTCACGAGGGCGAACTGTCCGGACGCCTGGGACTGCCCGGCTGGCCGGTCGTCGCCGAAGAAGTCATCGTGGCACGCGATGTGATGCTCGCCCGGCACACGAACTCTCGGGTGCACGTGGCGCATGTGTCGACGGCCGGTTCGGTCGAGGTGATCCGTTGGGCGAAGGCTCGGGGCATCAAGGTGACCGCCGAGGTCACACCGCACCACCTGATGCTGACCACGGACCTGCTGGCTACCTACGACCCGACGTTCAAGGTGAACCCGCCGCTGCGCCCGAACGAGCACGTGCAGGCGCTGCGCGAGGCGCTCGCCGACGGCACGATCGATGCCGTCGCAACCGATCACGCCCCGCACGCGCGCCACGACAAGGAGCACGCGTTCGGCGAGGCAGCCTTCGGCATGTTGGGTCTGGAGCAGGCGCTGCAGGTGGTCAACACGGTGATGCACCGGGACGGCACGTTGGATTGGGCGGGGGTCGCCGACCGAATGTCCGGTGCACCCGCACGGATCGCCGGGCTCGCCGGTCAAGGGCGCCCGCTTGCCGAAGGGGAGCCGGCCAACCTGGTGCTCTTCGATCCGGAAGGTCAGGTCGTCATCGACGGCGCTGCCTCGCAGTCGCTGTCCCGCAACAACCCGTGGCACGGACGCACCCTGCACGGACAGGTGGTCGCCACCTTCCTGCGCGGTCGCGCCACTGTGCTCGATGGAGAGGTCAACTCGTGAATTCCGTTGTGAACCAAACCCGCTCGCTCGACGAGAGGGAGCGGGCGGTGCTCGTGCTGGAGGACGGCACGAGGTTCGAGGGTGAGGCCTACGGTGCCGTGGGCAGCACGTTCGGAGAGGCCGTTTTCTCGACCGGCATGACCGGCTACCAGGAGACACTCACCGACCCCAGCTACCACAAGCAGGTCGTGGTCATGACCGTGCCGCACGTCGGCAACACCGGCGTCAACGACGACGACGCCGAGAGCAAGCGCATCTGGGTGAGCGGCTACGTGGTGCGTGACCCCGCCCTGCGCCCGTCGAACTGGCGCTCGCAGCGCACGCTCGAGGACGACCTGCGCGAGCAGGGTGTGGTCGGCATCTGCGGCGTCGATACCCGGGCGCTCACCCGTCACCTGCGCGAGCGGGGGGCCATGCGGGTCGGGATCTTCTCCGGACCCGCCGACATCGAGGGCGACCTCGTCGAGAAGGTTGCCGAGCAGCCGTTGATGGCCGGGGCCGAACTGGCGTCCGAGGTCTCCACCGAGCGGGCCTACGTCGTGCCGGCAGTGGGGGACAAGCGGTTCACCGTGGCCGCGCTCGACCTGGGCATCAAGGCGATGACCCCGCAGCGGATGGCCGAGCGAGGCATCGAGGTCCACGTGCTTCCGGCGACCTCGACCATCGAGGAGATCCGGGCCGTGAACCCCGACGGCGTCTTCTTCTCCAACGGCCCGGGTGACCCGGCGACGGCCCCGCAGGTGGAGGTGCTGCGCGAGGTGCTGCGCGCCGGGATTCCGTTCTTCGGCATCTGCTTCGGCAACCAGTTGCTCGGGCGAGCGCTCGGGTTCGGCACGTACAAGCTGAAGTACGGCCACCGTGGCATCAACCAACCGGTGATGGACCGTCGCACCGGCAAGGTCGAGATCACCGCGCACAACCACGGCTTCGCGGTCGATGCGCCCCTCGACGGGGACGTCGAAGCCCCGGCCGGCGCCGAGTTCGGACGCGTCCGCGTCTCCCACGTGTGCCTCAACGACGACGTGGTGGAGGGCCTGGAGTGCCTGGACATCCCAGCGTTCTCGGTGCAGTACCACCCGGAAGCTGCCGCCGGTCCGCACGACGCCGCATACCTGTTCGACCGCTTCGTCGAACTGCTCGAAACCACTGCAGGAGGCAAGCACTGATGCCCAAGCGCGAGGACATCAAGTCGGTCCTGGTGATCGGCTCCGGCCCGATCGTCATCGGTCAGGCCTGCGAGTTCGACTACTCCGGCACCCAGGCCTGCCGGGTGCTGCGCGAGGAGGGGATCCGGGTCGTCCTGGTCAACTCGAACCCGGCGACGATCATGACCGACCCGGAGTTCGCCGACGCCACCTATGTCGAGCCGATCACCCCGGACGTCGTCGAGGCGATCATCGCCAAGGAACGCCCGGATGCGGTGCTGGCCACCCTCGGGGGCCAGACCGCCCTCAACACGGCGATCGCCCTGCACGAGCGCGGTACGTTGGAGAAGTACAACTGTCCGCTGATCGGTGCGAACGTCGAGGCGATCGAACTCGGTGAGGACCGGGAACGGTTCAAAGGTGTCGTCGAGCGCTGCGGCGCCGAGTCGGCGAAGTCGAAGATCTGTCACTCCATGGACGAATGCCTCGACGCCGCAAAGGAACTCGGTTACCCGGTCGTCGTCCGTCCGTCGTTCACGATGGGCGGTCTCGGCTCTGGTTTCGCCTACGACGAGGATGACCTGCGCCGCATCGCCGGCGCCGGTCTGCAGTACAGCCCGACCACCGAGGTGCTCCTGGAGGAGTCGATCCTCGGCTGGAAGGAGTACGAACTCGAGGTGATGCGTGACCACGCCGACAACGTCGTTGTGGTGTGTTCGATCGAGAACCTCGACCCGATGGGCGTGCACACCGGCGACTCGATCACCGTCGCCCCGGCGCTGACGCTCACCGACCGCGAGTACCAGAAGCTGCGCGACATCGGCATCGCCGTGATCCGCGAGGTCGGTGTCGACACCGGCGGGTGCAACATCCAGTTCGCGGTCAACCCCGCCGACGGACGCATCATCGTCATCGAGATGAACCCGCGAGTCTCGCGATCGTCCGCATTGGCTTCCAAGGCAACGGGATTCCCGATCGCGAAGATCGCGGCCAAGATGGCGATCGGCTACACGCTCGACGAGGTTCCGAACGACATCACCGAGCAGACCCCGGCCAGTTTCGAGCCGACGCTCGACTACGTGGTGGTCAAGGTGCCGCGGTTCGCGTTCGAGAAGTTCCCTGCGGCCGACCCGACGCTGACCACCACGATGAAGTCGGTGGGCGAGGCGATGTCGATCGGCCGCAACTTCACCGAGGCCCTGCAGAAGGCGCTGCGTTCGATGGAGCGCAAGGACGCGACCTTCCACTGGCGCAAGGACATCGCGCCGACCATCGAGGCCGGGCGCGAACTGCTGGAGCAGGCGAAGACACCGACCGACGGACGAATCGTCCTGGTGCAGCAGGCGTTGCGTTCCGGGTTGTCTGTGCAGGAAGTGCACGACGCGACCGGTATCGACCCGTGGTTCTTGGACCAGATCGAGCTGATCAACCAGATCGCCACGAAGGTGGAACAGGCCGACCGGCTCACCCCGCAGCTGCTGCGCCTGGCGAAGCGGCACGGCTTCTCCGACATCCAGTTGGCGCAGCTCACCGGCACCCCGGAGGCGGTCGTCCGCGGCGTCCGTCACGCGCTCGGTGTGCGTCCGGTGTTCAAGACGGTCGACACGTGCGCGGCGGAGTTCCAGGCGTCCACCCCCTACCACTACTCCACCTACGACCAGGAGAACGAGGTCGCGCCGCGCGAGAAGCCGGCCGTCCTCATCCTCGGGTCCGGGCCCAACCGCATCGGTCAGGGAGTCGAGTTCGACTACTCCTGCGTGCACGCGTCGTTCGCTCTGCGCGAAGCGGGTTTCGACACGGTCATGGTCAACTGCAACCCCGAGACCGTCTCCACCGACTACGACACCTCCAGCCGGCTCTACTTCGAGCCGCTGACCCTGGAGGACGTCCTCGAGGTCTTCCACGCCGAGAAGCAGGCCGGCCCGATCGCCGGTGTGATCGTGCAACTCGGTGGGCAGACGCCGCTCGGGCTGGCGAAGGCACTCAAGGACGAAGGTGTGCCGATCGTCGGCACCTCGCCCGAGGCGATCGATCTCGCCGAGGACCGCGGAGCCTTCGGACGCGTGCTCGCCGAGGCCAACCTCCCGGCGCCCAAGCACGGCATCGCCTACAGCGCCGCCGAGGCGGTCGGGGTCGCGAGCGACATCGGCTACCCGGTGCTGGTGCGGCCCTCGTACGTGCTCGGTGGACGCGGCATGGAGATCGTCTACGACGACGACACGTTGCGCGAGTACGTCACCCGGGCGACGACCGCTTCGCCGGAACACCCGGTGCTGGTCGACCGCTTCCTGGACGACGCCATCGAGATCGACGTCGACGCGCTCTTCGACGGCAACGAGATGTACCTCGGCGGCATCATGGAGCACATCGAGGAGGCCGGTATCCACTCCGGTGACTCCGCCTGCACCCTGCCGCCGGTCACGCTCGGCGCGCAGGAGATCGAACGGGTGCGCGAGTCCACCCGTCGTCTCGCCGAAGGCATCGGCGTCCGTGGGCTGATGAACGTCCAGTTCGCCCTCGCGCAGGACATCCTCTACGTGCTGGAGGCCAACCCCCGGGCCAGCCGCACCGTGCCGTTCGTCGCCAAGGCGACCGGAGTGCCGCTGGCGAAGGCGGCCGCACGCGTGATGCTGGGCGCGAGCATCAAGCAACTGCGCGACGAAGGGCTGCTCCCACAGACCGGCGACGGCTCGGAACTGCCGAGCCACGCGCCGATCTCCATCAAGGAGGCGGTGCTGCCGTTCAAGCGCTTCCGCACCCGGGAGGGCGACGTCGTCGACAGCCTGCTCGGCCCGGAGATGCGTTCGACCGGTGAGGTGATGGGTATCGACCGCGACTTCGGCTCGGCGTTCGCCAAGGCCCAACTCGGCGCGATCAGCGGATTGCCGACGTCCGGCGTGGTCTTCGTCTCCGCCGCGAACCGTGACAAGCGCGCGATGATCTTCCCGGTGAAGCGGCTGACCGACCTCGGGTTCACCGTGATGGCGACCGGCGGTACGGCAGAAGTGCTGCGCCGCAACGGAATTCCGGCACAGGTGGTGCGCAAGCACAGTCTCGGACGCGGCGCGGACGGTGAACCGACGATCGTCGACCGCATCCTCGCCGGCGAGGTCGACATGGTGTTCAACTCGCCCTCGGGCGGTGGAGCACGGGCGGACGGCTACGCGATTCGTGCGGCGACGACCAGCATGGACCGGCCGATCATCACCACCGTGCAGGAACTCGGTGCCGCGGTGCAGGGCATCGAGTCGTTGCAGACGGGGGAGATCCGGGTGAAGCCGCTGCAGGCTCACGCCGCGGATCTCGACCTGTACGGCCGGACGGGCGCAGCGGGTGCTGGTCACCAGCAAAGCTGAGGTCATCGCGACCCGGCGGATGGGCGCGTTCCGGCACCTGACACTGGTCGCGCCGCAGATCGCCGACATCGCCAAACCGGGTCAGTTCGTGTCCGCCGCGGTCGGTGGTCACGCCTCGGCGCTGGTCGGGCGACGCACCGTCCCGATCAGCAACGCGTCACCCAGTGGCACGTACGGCGGCACGGTCGAGATCATCGTCGACTCCGACGGTGACGCCGGCGTCCGGTGGCTTGCCGAACGTCGAGCCCACGACGAGGTCGACCTCATCGGGCCGATAGGTCGGCCGTTCCCGTTGCCGTCGAGCGCGGTCGATGCGGTCGTCGTCGGGGTCGGTGCGAGTGCTGCTTCGCTGAGCTGGCTCGCCGGCCAGTTGCGTGATCGGGGCTGCCGGATCGACCTGGTGCTGGGTGGCACCGATGACCGGCACCTGGTGGGAGTCGTCGAGGCCCGCCGCATCGTCGGCAACGTGTCCGTCGTGCTGCCGTCAGCTGACACCGGCCTGTCGGAGCAGGTGGCCGCGGCCGTGCGTCAGTTGCTGCGCACCGGTGACTCGTCTGTGGTCTACGCGGCCGGCAGAGCGCCGCACCTGGCCGCAGTGGCTGCGGTGGCGCAGCCGTTCGGTGTCGTCGTCCAGTGCTGCATCGACGAGGAAATGCCCTGTGGTACAGGACTGTGCGGTAGTTGCGAGGTGCCGGTGCAGTCGAAATCGGGCGACCGGCATTCGATCCGTTGCTGTACCGAGGGCGCTGTCCTTCGTGCCGACCGGGTGCGTTGGCCGCTGTACCTGCAGGACCTGTCCGGCATCTCGACCGTGGTGGCGTCATGAGCGCCGCACTCGACGCGCTCGCGGTGGACGTCGGTGGGCTGCGTCTGAAACACCCGGTGATGGGTGCCTCCGGTTGCGTGGCCTTCGGGCGCGAACTCAAACGCCTGGGCATCGCCGACGATCTCGCGGCCATCGTCACTCCGTCGATGACCGCCAGCACCCGACCGGCCTCACGACGCGGGGTGCTGCGGGAGTCGGCGAGCGGTCTGCTCGCACCCACCGAGCGTCCCTCGTTGGGCGTCGACCGATTGCGACCGACCGCGTTGCCATGGGACGACGATGCGATCGGGCAGGTCGTGGTGTCGATCGCGGGCACGACGATCGGCGAATACGCCGAAGTGGCACGGGGATTGTGGCGCAACTCGCTCATGCGCAGGGTCGCAGCTGTCGAGATGAACCTGGCGTGCCCCGACGCGAAGAACTCCGCACGGCCGTTCTCGCACGACGAGTTCCAGGCGACCAAAGCGGTGGCCCGGGTGCGCGAGGAACTCCCGCGCTCGGTGCCGCTGCTGGCGAAGCTCAGCGCCGACGTCACGGACGTCGCCGACATCGCCCGTGGGTGCGTGAAGGCCGGCGCGACGGCGATCGTGGTCGGCAGCCCGTTGCGTGCGATCGGTCGTCCCTCCGGTCCGCACCAGCACATCGACGTCGTTGCCCCCAGCGGTGGCCTGTCCGGCCCGGCGATCCTGCCGGTCACGTTGCGCGCGATCTGGGACCTGCGTGCCGCCGTCCGTTCGGGACGTCTGGCCCCCGTGCATCTGGTTGCCGTCGGGGGAGTGAGCAGCGCGGCGGACGCACTCGCGGCGCTCGCCGTCGGCGCCACCGCCGTGCAGTTGGGCACGGCTCTGCTGCACGATCCGTCCAGCGCGCGCTCCGTCGTCGATGGTCTGTCAGAACACTTGAGTCACAACGGAATCGACAGCGTGCTCGACCTCGTCGGGCTCGCTCACGAAGGGTGAACGATGCAGACCTCGACCCAGACCTCGATGCAGACCTTCGGCTCACGCCTCAGCGCCGCCATGAACCAGCACGGTCCGTTGTGTGTCGGCATCGACCCGCACGCGGCTCTGCTACGGGACTGGGGGTTGACCGACGACCTCGACGGTCTGCGTGAGTTCGCGCTGCGATGTGTCGAGGCGTTCGGTGGGCACGCAGCGATCGTCAAACCGCAGGCGGCCTTCTTCGAACGATTCGGATCGGCCGGCGTCGCCGTCCTGGAAGAGACGTTGGCCGGGCTGCGTGCGGCCGGGACGTTGAGCCTGCTCGACGTCAAGCGGGGCGACATCGGCAGCACGATGGACGCGTACGCCGCGGCGCACCTGGGGTCGGCGGCGCCGACGCGGGCGGACGCCATCACGGTGAGCCCGTTCCTCGGCGTCGGCAGTCTCGAGCCGGCGTTCGAACTCGCGCGTGCGACCGGCTCCGGCATCTTCGTGCTCGCGCTCACCAGCAATGCAGAGGGCGCGCAGGTGCAACACGCACGGCAGCGCGACGGGCGCACGGTCGCGCAGACGGTGATCGACGCGGTCGCCGACCTCAACGACGCGACCCCGGCCGACCGCCGGGTCGCCGACATCGGGCTGGTGGTCGGCGCGACGACCGGCAAGGACATCGCCGATCTGGGTCTGGGCGACGCCCTCGAACAGTGTCGCGGGCCGCTGCTGGCGCCGGGCCTCGGGGCGCAGGGCGCGACCGTCGAGGACATCGCTCGCGCCTTCGGTGCGGCGTCCGCACAGGTGCTGCCGTCGGCGTCCCGGTCGGTGCTCGCGGCCGGTCCGGACGCTGCTTGTCTGCGGGAGGCGTTGCGTGCGACCGCGGCCCACGCCGCCGCGGCCCTGGGCTAGGGTCTGACCGGACGCCTTCGGGCGTCGAGCGAACGTCGGTCAGGATCGAGCGGCGATCGATTGACCTGAACACCTCTGTGGCCCAAGGAGATTTCGCGTGGCACTTCCCGAGTTGACGCCTGAGCAGCGCGCCGAGGCTCTGGCGAAGGCGGCGGAGGCCAGGCGCAGACGCGCCGCCGTGAAGAACCGGCTGAAGAACTCGCAGGGATCGCTGCAAGAGGTCATCGACAGCGGTCGCAGCGACGAGATCATCGGCAAGATGAAGGTGTCCGCCTTGCTGGAGTCCATGCCCGGCGTCGGCAAGGTCCGCGCAGCGCAGATCATGGACGAGATCGGGATCGCCTCGACCCGTCGGGTGCGTGGTCTGGGCAACCACCAGATCGCCGCTCTGTTGGAGCGTTTCGAGAAGCGCTGATGTCGACCACCGCCTCCAACTCATCCCCGTCCGGCGCGGCGCCCCTGTTCGTGCTGGCCGGCCCGACCGCCGTCGGGAAGGGCACGGTCGCGGCCTACATCAGGCAGAACTACCCGAAGGTGTGGCTGTCGGTCTCGGTCACCACACGGGCCCCGCGTCCCGGTGAGGTCGACGGCGTCCACTACCACTTCGTCGACCAGGCCGAGTTCGACCGGATGGCCGAACAGGACGAACTGCTGGAGTACGCGATCGTGCACGGCCGGGCCAGTTACGGCACCCCGCGCCGTCCGGTGCAGGACGCGATCGAAGCCGGCCGCCTGCCGTTGCTCGAGATCGACCTGCAGGGCGCACGCCAGGTGCGCGAACGGATGCCGGACGCCTTCTTCGTGTTCCTGACGCCGCCCAGCTGGGACGAACTCGTGCACCGACTCATCGGCCGCGGCACCGAATCCGCGCAGGAACAGGCCGTCCGGCTGGAGACCGCGCGCGCCGAACTGGCTGCCCAGAAGGAGTTCGACGCCACCATCGTCAACGAGGATGTTGGGGTTGCCGCCGCAGAACTCGTAGACTTGATGGAGCGGCACGCTTCGGCGGCCCGCGCAACGCACTGAAAACACCCCGAACGAAACGAGAGCTTCTTCGTGTCTGGCACCAAGGCTGCCCCCGAGGGCATCACCAACCCGCCGATCGACGACCTGCTGCAGGTGGCCGACTCAAAGTACGCGCTGGTCATCCTGGGCGCCAAGCGCGCACGGCAGATCAACGCCTACTACTCGCAGCTGTCCGAAGGTCTGCTGGAGTACGTCGGCCCGTTGGTCGACAGCCAGATCAACGACAAGGCCCTGTCGATCGCGCTGCGCGAGATCAACGACGGACTGCTGAACGTCGACAAGGTCGAGGCCTAGTCACCACCGGCATGCGCATCGTTCTCGGTGTCGGCGGAGGTATCGCCGCGTACAAGGCATGCACCCTCCTTCGCCGATTCACCGAGTCCGGGCACGACGTCACCGTCGTGCCCACGGCGTCCGCGCTGAAGTTCGTCGGCGCTCCCACCTGGGCGGCGCTGTCCGGTAAACCGGTCAGCGACCAGGTCTGGGACGACGTGCATCGCGTGCCGCACGTCCGGATCGGCCAGGAGGCCGACCTGGTGGTCGTCGCGCCGGCCACTGCCGACCTGCTCGCGAAGGCGGCGCACGGGCTGGCCGACGATCTGCTGACCAACACCCTGCTCACCGCACGCTGCCCGGTCGTGCTCGCGCCGGCGATGCACACGGAGATGTGGACGCACCCGGCGACGGTTGCCAACGTCAGCACGCTGCGCGAGCGAGGCATCGATGTCGTCGAGCCGGCGTCCGGTCGCCTCACCGGCGCGGACACCGGCCCGGGACGCCTGCCGGAGCCCGAGGACATCTTCGAGCACTGCCGCTCCTACCTCGAGGGCGTGAGCGGCGGCCCCGATGACGAACTCAACGGCAAACACGTCGTGATCAGCGCGGGCGGCACCCGTGAACCGCTCGATCCGGTGCGCTATCTGGGCAATCGTTCCTCCGGCAAGCAGGGGTACGCGCTCGCCGCTTCGGCCGCGCGCCGGGGCGCCCGGGTGACGCTCGTGTCGACGGCCTCCTTGCCGGTGCCCGGCGGCGTCGACCTGGTGAAGGTCGAGACCGCACTCGAGCTCGAACGTGAGATGAAGGCACTCGCCGGCGGGGCCGACGTCATCGTGATGGCCGCAGCCGTCGCCGACTTCCGTCCGGCGCAGGTTTCCGCCGCCAAGATCAAGAAGGGTTTCGCTGCCGGTGACCCGGATGCACCCACCGTCGAGTTGGTGCGCAACCCCGACATCCTGGCCGGCCTGGTCGAAGCACGCGGCGACTCGCGCACGCCGTACATCGTCGGGTTCGCCGCCGAGACCGGTGACGAGCACGGTGACGTCCTCACTCATGCCCGAGCCAAGTTGGAACGCAAGAAGTGCGACCTGCTCGTCGCCAATGAGGTGGGGGACGGAGTCACCTTCGGGCAGGACACCAGCACCGTCCACCTGATGCGTCCGGGGCAGGAGCCCGTCACGGTGGGTCCGGCGGACAAGAATCTGATCGCCGACACGGTGTGGGACGCGGTGGGTCAGGACCTCTCCTGACCTTTACACTCAGGTCGGCCCGGCGACGGGTCGACACAAGCCAGCAGCCGCTGCAACGAAGGAGATAACAGGTGGCACGCCTTTTCACGTCCGAGTCGGTGACCGAGGGACACCCGGACAAGATCTGTGACCAGATCAGCGACTCGATCCTGGACGCGATGCTCGCGCAGGACCCGAACTCCCGTGTCGCCGTCGAGACGATGGTGACCACCGGCCTGGTGCACGTCGCCGGTGAGGTGCGTACCGAGAGCTACGTGCCGATCGCCAAGCTCGTGCGCGAGACCATCATGGAGGTCGGCTACGACAGCTCGCTCAAGGGCTTCGACGGCAACTCCTGTGGCGTGTCCATCTCCATCGGTGAGCAGTCGGTCGACATCGCCCAGGGCGTCGACCAGGCCCACGAGCACCGTGCCGAGGGCGGCACCGAGGCGCTGGACGCGCAGGGCGCCGGCGACCAGGGGCTGATGTTCGGGTACGCGTGCGACGACACCGCCGAGCTGATGCCGCTGCCGATCTTCCTAGCGCACCGCCTGTCCGAGCGCCTCACCGCTGTCCGCAAGAGTGGCGAGCTGGCCTACTTGCGCCCCGACGGTAAGACCCAGGTCACCATCTCCTACGAGGGTGACAAGGCCGTCAAACTCGACACGGTCGTGCTGTCGACCCAGCACTCGGAGGACATCTCGCTCACCGGGATGCTCGAGCCCGACATCGACCAGCACGTCATCAAGCCGGTGCTGGAGGAACTCGCCGCGAGTGGCAACAGCCTCGACGTCAGCAGCTACCGCAAGCTGATCAACCCGACCGGCAAGTTCGTCATCGGTGGCCCGATGGGCGACGCCGGCCTCACCGGCCGCAAGATCATCGTCGACACCTACGGCGGCATGGCACGCCACGGTGGCGGCGCGTTCTCCGGCAAGGACCCCTCGAAGGTGGACCGCTCGGCCGCGTACGCGATGCGTTGGGTCGCCAAGAACGTCGTTGCCGCGGGCCTGGCCACGCGCTGCGAGGTGCAGGTCGCCTACGCCATCGGCAAGGCGCAGCCGGTCGGTCTGTACATCGAGACCTTCGGCACCGAGACCGTCCCGGCCGACAAGATCCAGGCTGCGATCACCACGGTCTTCGACCTGCGTCCGGCTGCGATCGTGGAGCAGCTCGACCTGCTGCGTCCGATCTACAAGCCGACCGCTGCGTACGGCCACTTCGGCCGCACCACCGCAGACGGTGTCGACAACCCGTTCACCTGGGAGCAGACCAACCGCGTCGAGCAGCTCCAGGCCGCAGCCCGATAGTCGCTCGACCTTCCTGAATCCGCGTGAGTTCGTGCCCTTCGCCGCGCCCGGCGAAGGGCGCAAACTCACGCGGATTTCGTGCTCCTGTGGACTGATCGACCGGCGTGTCGTCGACGGCTGATAGAACGATCCGGTGACAGACGAGCACCCGGCGACACCGCAGCAGTTGGAACTGCTGCGGACCGCCGCGCGCGCGAAGAAGCAGCGTCCCGAGCCGACGCTCGCGCAGTTCGATCCGGTGGCGGTGGTAATGCTCGACCTCGGCGTCGCCCACCTCGATCGCACCTTCGAGTACGCCGTCCCGGCCGACCTGGACGAGGCCGCGCGGCCCGGCGTGCGGGTCAAGGTGCGCTTCGGCGCACAGGACGTCACCGGTTACCTCCTCCAGCGCACGGCGACGGCCGAGCACGTCGGCAAACTCGTCCCGCTGCGCACCGTCGTCTCCGACGAACCGGTGCTCACTCCCGAGATTCTGCGTCTGTGCCGACAGATCGCCGCCGACCAGGCCGGGTCGGTGTCCGACGTCGTCCGGCTCGCTGTTCCACCCCGTCATGCTCGGGCCGAGGGCGCGCTCGCGACCGAAGGCAGTGCGCCGTGGACGCCGCTGCTGGAGACGAGCGCGGCCTGGGCGCGTTACCCGGCGGGACCGGCATTACTGCGCCGGATCGGAGCAGGGCAGGCGCCCGCAGCGTCCTGGCTCGCTCTGCCGAGCACGGTTCCGGCACTCGATTGGCCGCGGGCGCTCGCCGACGCCGCCCGAGCGGCCCTGTCCGCCAAGCGGGGGGTCATCATCACCGTCCCCGATCACCGCGACGTCGAACGCGTCGCGCGCGAACTCGATGACCAGATCGGCAAGGACTCCTATGTCCGACTCACCGCTGACCAGGGGCCACAGGCGCGTTACACCGCCTGGCTCAAGGTGCTGCGGGGTCATGTGCAATGCGTGGTCGGCAACCGCGCCGCGGCCTTCGCGCCGGTGCACGACCTCGGCCTGATGCTGTGCTGGGACGACGGCGACAACCTGCTCACCGAACCGCGGGCTCCGTACCCCACCACCCGCGACATCCTGTGGCGCCGACATCTCGACTCCGCGGCCGCCCTCGTGCTCGGCGGGTTTGCGCGCTCCGTCGCCGTCGCGCAATGGATGGACGAAGGACGGGTCGTCTCTGTGGAGGCCCGGCCCGTCCGGGCGCAGTTGCCCCGGGTCAACGTCGCCGGCGACGACCGCGAGGTGGAGCGGCACGGCCCGGCGGCGCATGCTCGCCTGCCGGCCAGCGCCTGGAAGGCATTGCACGACGGACTGCAGACCGGACCGGTGCTGGTGCAGGTGCCTCGCCGCGGATACGTTCCCCGGTTGCGCTGTGTCACCTGTGGTCACGCGGCGCAGTGCCCGACCTGTCACGGCCCGCTGCAACTCGCCGGCTCCGACCAAGCTCCGCACTGCGCGTGGTGCGACACGCGAGTGGACGGGTTCCGGTGTCCCGAGTGCGATGACACCCGCCTGCGAGCATCCGTCATCGGTGCTCGGCGCACCGCCGAGGAACTGGGACGCGCGTTCCCGGGTGTGCCGGTCGTGCGATCCGGAGCGGGCCAGATCGTTGCCCGCGTGCCCGCAGCACCGGCCCTTGTGATCTCCACACCGGGTGCGGAACCCGTTGCCGAGCAAGGGTATTCAGCCGTCCTCCTGCTCGACGCGTGGGCAATGCTCGACCGGCCGTCCCTGCAGAGCAACGAACAAGCGATGCGCCAGTGGTTGGCAGCCGCGGCACTGTGCCGTCCGGCGGACGACGGCGGAGTGGTCGTGCTCGCCGGCGCGGAGGCGACGTCGCCGGTCGTGCGGCATCTGGTGCGATGGGCTCCAGCGGCCCTCGCCGAGAGCGAACTCGCCGAGCGCACCGCGCTCGACCTGCCACCCACCCGCTGGACGGCCACGCTCACCGGTACGCCGGACGCAGTGACGGCGGCGGCGTCCACCGTCCCCGGCTGGCTCGAGCGCTTTGGTCCGGCACCGCTCCCGGGCCCGGAACCCCAGGTGCGATTGCTGCTGCGAGCCCCGGCGGACCGCGCCGGGCAGGCCTCGGGCGCCATCACCGCATTGCGTACTTCGCGCAGCCTCGCGAGGGCCAAGGACCACCTGTCCGTACGGGTCGACCCGGACGGATCGACCCTCTGATCCGGGCGATACGGTTTCCGGCATGGATCTCGACATCGACCTCGATGACGAACGCTTCGCACCCGCCCCGGCCGAAGCCGTGATCTTCGACCTCGGCAACGTCCTGATCCGGTGGATCCCGCAGGACGCGGTGGCGGTCGCACTCGGGCCGGACAAGGCGCGAGAATTCGTGCACCATCCCGAGTTCGATTTCTTCGCCTGGAATCTCACCAACGACGCCGGACGTACACCCGCGCAGGCCGTGGCCGACGTCCGCGCCCGGTTTCCGGAACTGGAGCCCGCCGCGCAGGCCTACATCGACAACTTCACCGCCTCGCTCAGCCCGATCAAGGGTTCGATCGAGGTGCTGCGTGAACTCGACCGGGCCGGTGTACCCCTGGTGGCGCTCACCAACTGGAATGCCGACCTCTTCGCGCTCGCGGAACAGCAGTACGACTTCCTGGAGATCTTCGAGGACATCGTCGTTTCCGGCGAGGAGGGCGTCGTCAAGCCCGACCCGGAGATCTGGGAGGTGCTTGCCGAGCGCACCCACCACATCGGCGGCATCGACGACTTCCTGTTCATCGACGACTCGATCGTCAACGTGCAGTCGGCCGTCGAAGCCGGCATCGACGCCGTCCAGTTCACCGGTCCCGAGGATCTTCGTCAGGACCTCGTCGCCCGCGGGTACGACGTGCGTCCGGTGGCCTGAGCGTGCGCATCGTCTTCGCGGGCACTCCTGAACCCGCCGTTCCTTCCCTGCAGGCCCTGCTCGAGTCCCGGCACGAGGTGGTCGGCGTCGTGTCCCGGCCGGACGCTCCTGCCGGGCGCGGACGCTCGCTACGACCGTCACCGGTGAAGGAGCTCGCGGTCCGGGAAGGCCTGCCGGTCTCCACCCCGGGGCATCCCAAGGAACCGGATTTCCAGGAGTGGCTGCGCGCGCTGCAGCCCGACGTGTGCTCCGTGGTCGCGTACGGTGCCCTTGTGCCGCGTGCGGTGCTCGACATCCCGCGACACGGCTGGGTGAATCTGCACTTCTCGCTGCTGCCTGCCTGGCGCGGTGCGGCCCCCGTCCAGCACGCCTTGCTGCACGGCGACGACGTCACCGGTGCCACGACCTTCCTGCTCGAACAGGGTATGGACACCGGACCGGTGCTGGGCACGATGACCGAGACGATCAAACCGAGCGACACCTCGGGCGACCTGCTGCAGCGGCTCGCCGGCGCAGGCGCCGGCCTGTTGGTCGCCACCCTCGACGCGATGGAGGAGGGCACGATCACCCCTGTTCCGCAGCCCGCCGAAGGCGTCTCGACGGCGCCGAAGATAACCGTTGACGACGCTCGGATCCGTTGGCACGAGCCGGCATTCGTGATCGATCGCCGGGTGCGCGCCTGTTCACCGGCCCCGGGCGCATGGACGATGTTCCGGGACGCCCGCCTGAAGATCGGGTCGGCTCGTCCGGTCGACGAGCCAGGCCTTGCGCCAGGTGAGCTTCGGGTGACCAAGAAGGCGGTGTTCGTGGGCACGGGATCGGGCGCTGTCGAACTCGGCATCGTGCAGCCGCACGGCAAGAAGGCAGTACCGGCGCCCGACTGGGCGCGCGGCGCACGTATCGAGGAAGGGGAGTCACTGGCATGAGCGACTCCGAGCAGTCCGGCAGGAACCACGACGAATACCGCAACGCCAAAGGCCGGCAGCGTCCGCAGGCGCGTCGCACGTCCGACCGAGCCAGGTCCGAGCAGCGGCCCGCCGAGCGCCGCCGCAGCGGGGACCCGGCACGACGGGTGGCGTGGGACGTCCTGCGACAGGTGCACGACAACGACGCATACGCCAACATCGCTATGCCGAAAGCGTTGCGCGACAACAGGATCAGCGGACGCGACGCCGCGTTTGCGAGCGAGCTCGCTTACGGCACGTTGCGGATGCATGGCCTCTACGACCGGATCATCGAGCATGCCGCCGGACGCGGTGCGTCGCAGATCGACCCCGCCGTGCTCGACACCATTCGCCTCGGCGCACACCAGTTGCTCGGCATGCGAGTGCCGTCACACGCCGCCGCGTCCGAGACCGTGGCCCTGGCCCGCGAGGTCAACGGTGCGGGCGCGGCCGGGTTCGTCAACGCCGTGCTGCGTCGGGTCAGCGAACGCACCCGCGAGGAATGGGTCGCCGAGGTGATCGCCGGACGTGAGCCGCTCGCCGCGTTGGCGGTCGAGCACTCCCACCCCGAGTGGATCGTCCGGGCCCTGCGGGGTGCGCTGATCGGCTCGGGTGCCGCGGCTGCGGAGAATGTCGATGCCGAACTGCGGCGGTTGCTCGAGGCGGACAACGACCCGGCCGACGTCATGCTCGTCGCCCGTCCGCACCTGGCAACGGTCGAGGAACTGCTCGACGAGGGGGCGACGCCGTCGCGCCTGTCGCCGTTCGGTGCCCGGATGTCGGGGGGAGACCCCGGCGCCATCCGCGCTGTGCGCGACACGCGTGCTGCTGTGCAGGACGAGGGCTCACAACTGCTCGCCCTCGCTTTGGCATCGGTGCCCGTCGAGGGTGATCAGCAGGAATGGCTCGACCTGTGCGCCGGGCCCGGCGGCAAGGCGGCTCTGTTGGCTTGCCTTGCGGCAGAACAGGATTCGGTGTTGTTCGTCAACGAGGTGAGCGAACATCGCACCGACCTGGTGCGGCGGACGATGGCCGCGGCGTTGCAGTCGGGTATCGAGGTGATGATCGGTACCGGTGACGGCCGGGATCTCGGAGCCGAAGAACCCGACACCTACGACAAGGTGCTGGTCGACGCTCCCTGCACGGGCCTGGGCGCATTGCGTCGTCGTCCGGAAGCGAGGTGGCGCAAGTCGGCGTCCGACGTCGCCGGTCTGACCACGCTGCAGGGTGAACTGCTCGACTCGGCGATCGCGGCGACCCGCCCCGGCGGAGTCATCGGCTACGCGACCTGCAGCCCGCACACCGCCGAGACCACCGCGGTTGTCGCTGACGCGTTGAAGCGACACCCGGAGGTGGTCCAGGAGGACGCTCGGCCGTACTTCAAGGACGCGACGGGCAAGCAGATTCCCGACCTCGGCGACGGCCCCGGCGTTCAGTTGTGGCCGCATCTGCACGACACCGACGCGATGTTCTTCGCCCTGCTCCGCAAGCAGTCCACGTCCGTCTGACTCCCGAAAAGGTATGTCCCACATGCAGATCGCACCGAGCATCCTGTCCGCTGACTTCGCCAACCTCGAGGCCGAGCTGAAGCGGATCGGCAATGCCGAGTGGGCACACGTCGACGTCATGGACGCGCACTTCGTGCCGAATCTCACGCTCGGCCTGCCGGTCGTGGAGTCGCTGCTGAAGGTGGCGCCGATGCCGCTGGACTGCCACCTGATGATCGACGACCCCGACCACTGGGCACCGAAGTACGCCGAGGCAGGGGCGCAGAGTGTCACCTTCCACATCGAGGCCGCGAAGGACCCGGTGAAGCTGGCCCGAGCGCTTCGGTCGGCGGGAGCCCGTGCGTCGATGGCGATCAAGCCGGGCACCGACTTCGCTCCGTACGAGGAACTCCTGCCCGAACTCGACATGGTGCTGGTGATGACCGTCGAACCCGGGTTCGGTGGCCAGTCGTTCATGGCGGACCAGATGCCGAAGGTGCGTCAGGTGCGCGAGGCCGCCCGCAAACACGGCGGCGACATCTGGGTGCAGGTCGACGGGGGAGTGTCCGCCAAGACCATCGAGCAATGCGCCGAGGCGGGGGCCGATGTCTTCGTCGCCGGGTCGGCGGTCTACGGCGCCGATGACGCGGCGGCCGCAGTCGACGAACTGCGCGAGCTGGCCGCATCCTGCGTCCACTGACGACGATCCACAGGCCGAACGACTACCGCCGACTGCGCTCGAGTGGTACGCAGGAGTATGCGCCGCCGGCTCGGCGACCCCTGCGAAACGGAGAATCTGTCATGAGCAACCCGACGAGCAACCCGACGAGCAACCCGATGAGCAACCCGATAGGCACTGTGGTCAGCACGATCGAGGAGATGGGCGGCCTCGACAAGGTCAGTGAGCCGTACGCCGGCTTCGTCGGCAGATTGACCGGCAACAAGGCGGTCAAGAACATCCTTTCCGGCACCTTCCTCGGCCACCCGATCCATCCGGTTCTGTCCGACGTGCCGATCGGCGCGTACGCCATGGCGACCGTGCTCGACCTCACCGGAGCAGACGCCGCGGCGGCGCGCCGGTTGGTGGGGGTGGGGATCCTCGCCTCCGTTCCCACTGCGGCCACCGGGGCGTCCGACTGGTCGGACAGCTACGGAGCCGAACAGCGGGTCGGGTTGGTGCACGCCGCTGCCAACTCGGCCGCCACCGTCCTGCAGGTCGCGTCCTGGGTGGCGCGTGGAAAGGGTCGGCATTCCACCGGGCGGCTGCTCAGCCTGGCAGGGGTCGGTCTCACCGCGGGGGCCGGTTACCTCGGTGGACACCTGTCGTTCGTCAAGGGTGTCGGTGTCAACCACACCGCGTTCGAGCACCGCACGGACGACTGGACCGACGTCGCTGCCCGCGTTGATCTCACCCCTGGCACGCCGATGCGGGTGACGGCGGACGGTGTCTCGGTGGTGCTCATCGAACAGAACGACCGGGTGTACGCGCTGTCGTCCGTGTGCACGCACGCCGGTGGCCCGCTCGACGAAGGAACAGTCCAGGACGGATGCATCCGATGCCCTTGGCACGGAAGCGAATTCAGACTGAGGGACGGCAAGCCGATGCGTGGTCCGGCGTCGGTCGAGCAGCCCAGCTGGGACGTGAAGATCGCCGACGGGCGAGTGCTGGTCAAGGCGTCCTGAACCTCAGCCTTCGCGGTCGGCATTGCCGCGCACGAGGATGACGCGATCACCGAGATCACCCAGCCGGTCGAGTACCTGGACGGGAAGTGTCATACTGAACGGCGAAACGTGCTCCGGGGTCAGTGAAACTCTGAGCCGGCGGTGACAGTCCGCGACCCGTGATCCTCTTCGGAGGTGAGCGGTTGACCTGGTGGAATTCCGGGACCGACGGTGAAAGTCCGGATGGGAGGCGCACGTTCAGGGTCTGCTTCGGCATTCTCTGAGCACGCAGGTTGCCCTGCGGGTGTGCATCATTCGGTGTCGGCCCGTGCGGGTTTCCTGGCGTTCGCCATCGCCCCGGTTCACGTCCATGACGGACGACCGGAGGAACCGATGGCGCTCAGCCCCCAGGACGAGCAGATGCTCGACCGTGCGCTGGCACTCGCCGCGCTCGGCTCTCTCGTCGACCCCAATCCACGCGTCGGTTGCGTTCTCGTGCGAGATGAAGTGGTCGTCGGGGAGGGCTTCCACGCAGGCGCGGGCACGGCCCACGCCGAAGCCGCCGCACTCGCACAGTCCGGCGAATCGGCCCGGGGCGCAACGGCTTTCATCACGCTCGAACCCTGCACGCATGTCGGACGAACGCCACCGTGTGCACAGGCGCTCATCGACGCCGGGGTCGAGCGTGTGGTTTTCGTAGCGGCGGATCCATCGGAGCGAGCAGGCGGCGGAGCAGCGCTGCTGCGTGAGGCCGGAATCGCCGTCGAAAAGGCGTCCGCGCGCTTCGAACAGTCCTCCAGAGCGCTGAACGAAGGTTGGTTCTTCGCGGCCGAGCACGGCCGGCCCCACGTGACGTGGAAGTACGCGACCACCCTCGACGTCCGTATCGCCGCGGCCGACGGCAGCAGCAGGTGGATCACCGGGGACGCGTCCCGGGCGGACGTCCACGCGCTGCGCGCGCGCTCCGGCGCGGTCGTCGTGGGAACCGGCACCGCGCTGACGGACGACCCGGCCCTCACCGTCCGCGGCTCGGCGTACACCGGACACGACCCGCTACGGGTCGTCGTCGGGCACCGTGACCTTCCGGCGGACAGCCGGCTGCTCGACGGGTCGGCCGAGACCGTCCACCTACGTACACACGACCCGCTCGAGGTTCTCGCGCGCCTGCACGAATGCGGGATCCGGTCGGTCCTCATCGAGGGCGGACCGACGCTGGCCGCCGCATTCGTCCGTGCCGGGCTCGTCGACCGCATCGTCGCCTACGTCGCACCCGCCCTGCTCGGCGCCGGCCCGGCGGCCCTCGCCGACCTTGGTGTGCAGTCCATGTCGCAGATCCGCCGCTTCAACCTGCGGCAGGTCGATCGTTTCGGTTCCGACGTCCGCCTCGTGCTCGAACCCGAAGGAGAAATCTGATGTTCACCGGAATCATCCAGGAACTCGGACGCGTCGAAAGCATTGAACGGCAAGGAGATTCAGCCCGGATCGTGGTGGAGGCGAGGGACGTCGTCCGTGACATCGCTCATGGTGCCTCGATCGCGGTCAACGGGGTCTGCCTCACCGTCACCGAGTTCGACGACGCCTCGTTCGCAGTCGACGTGATGGCGCAGACCCTCGACGGCACCAGCCTCTCCTCCTTGGCCATGGGCAGTCCGGTGAACCTCGAGCGGGCCGTGCGAGCGGACGGTCGTTTCGACGGACACATCGTCCAAGGGCACGTCGACGGTGTGGGAGAGATCGTCGACGTCCGGGCCCACGAACACTGGACCAAGATCGCCGTGCAACTGCCCGCCGGGCTGACCCGATATGTCGTGTCCAAGGGGTCGATCACCCTCGACGGGGTCTCGCTGACCGTCGCGGAACTCGTCGGTGACCGCGCGACGGTGAGTCTCATTCCGACCACGCTCACCCTCACCAACCTGTCCACGAAGCAGGTCGGCGACCGGCTCAACATCGAGGTCGACGTGCTCGCCAAGTACACCGAGCGGCTCCTGGTCGTCGAGGAGGTCAGGGCATGAACTCCATCGAGGACGCGCTCGAGGCGCTACGAGACGGACGTCCGGTGCTCGTCACCGACGACGAGTCCAGGGAGAACGAGGGCGACGTCGTGCTCGCCGCGCAGACCGCGACCCAGGAGTGGATGGCCTGGACCGTCCGGCACAGTTCGGGCTACCTGTGTGCGCCGATGCCGGCGGCGCTGGCCGACCGGCTCGACCTTCCGCCCATGGTCCGCGACAACACCGATCCACTGCGCACCGCATACGCCGTCGCCGTCGACGCGAAGAACGGCGTGACGACCGGCATCAGCGCCGCCGACCGATTGCGCACCGTGCAGGTGCTCGGCGACCCGCGGACCGCCGCCGGCGATCTGGTGCGGCCCGGGCACGTGTTGCCGCTGCGGGCGCGGGACGGGGGAGTGCTGGAACGGCGAGGTCACACCGAGGCCGCCGTCGACCTCTGCCGGCTCGCCGGTCTCTCCCCGGTGGGCGTCATCGGCGAGCTCGTCCACGACGACGGTTCGATGATGCGTCGCCCGGCAGTGCTCTACTTCGGTGCCGAACACGACCTGCCGGTGATCACCATCGAGCAGCTCGTATGCCACCGGCAGCGACACGACCGGGTCGAGGAAGTCGCCCGGACGCTGCTTCCCACCGAACACGGCACGTTCGAGGCTCGCGGGTTCCGTGACCTGCTCACCGGCGCGGAGCACCTCGCGCTGACCTCTCCCCGCGGAGCAGGGGCGGGATCACTTGTCCGGGTGCACAGCGAGTGCCTGACGGGGGACGTGTTCGGTTCGCTGCGGTGCGACTGCGGACCGCAGCTCGCGGACGCGATGGCGCGGATCGCGATCGACGGCGGTGTGATCGTCTACCTGCGTGGTCACGAGGGTCGCGGCGTCGGCCTGTTGGAGAAGCTTCGGGCCTACGCACAGCAGGACGCCGGTGCCGACACGGTCGAGGCCCAGGAGCAGCTCGGCCTGCCGGTCGACGCCCGGGAGTACGCGGCGGCAGCAGCGATCCTGCACAGCCTCGACATCTGCGATGTTCGGTTGATCAGCAACAACCCCGCAAAGCGACTCGGGTTGCAGGACAACGGAATCGAGGTTCGTTCGATGGAGCCGTCACCGGTGCGCGTCAGCGACCACAACCTGCGCTACCTACAGACCAAACGTGACCGGATGGGTCACGACCTTCCCGACATCCACGAAGGAGCAACCGTATGAGCGGACACGGAGCACCGACCGTCCAGGTCGATGGGCGCGGTCTGAGGGTCGCTGTCGTCGCCGCGAGTTGGCACGAACAGGTGATGGACGGCCTGCTCGCCGGAGCACAGCGGTCCCTGGACGATGCCGGCGTCGCGGACGCCACCGTCGTCCGCGTCCCGGGATCCTTCGAACTTCCGGTCGCAGCGGCGCGTCTGGCCGCCGACCATGACGCAGTCGTCGCACTGGGCGTGGTGGTGCGGGGCGGGACACCGCACTTCGACTACGTCTGCCAGGCAGCCACCATCGGCCTCACCGAGGTCTCGGCGCGCACCGGCGTCCCGGTCGGATTCGGGGTGTTGACGTGCGACGACGATCAGCAGGCTCTGGATCGTGCGGGCTTGCCCGGTTCGAGTGAGGACAAGGGATACGAGGCCGCGACTGCGGCCTTGGCGACCGCGCGTACGCTTCGCGACGCGTCACGACACACATCAGGAGAACACGCATGAGAACGACCGTGCTGGCCGCTGCCGCGGGCGGCGAGCAGAACTTCTTCCAGCAGCTGTTGGAATGGCACCTCGACATCGGCAAGTACCAACTGCACTGGCTCGAGTTGATCGGTGTGCTGATCGGTGTCGCGTCCGCCTACCTCGGTATGAAGCGCTGGGTGTGGGCGTGGCCGGTCGGCATCGTCGCCAACATCATGCTCTTCTTCGTTTACATCGGAGCCGCGTTCGGCACTGACACCCGCATCCCGCTGTTCGGGCAGGCCGGTCGACAGATCTTCTTCATCATCACAAGCATCTACGGCTGGTGGCGGTGGAACCAGCACCGCAAGAACAAGCGCGCGGAGGCGTCCGAGGCGGCCGTCACCCCGCGGTGGGCGACAAACAAGGAACGCCTGCTGATGGCGGCCTTCTGGATCGTGGGAACGGTGATCGCCCACGCCGTCTTCCAGGCGATCCTGGACGCGAACGCCAACCCGCACTGGACGCCGGAATGGTGGTTCGCCTGGTGCGACGCATGGGTGTTCGTCGGGTCGATCGTCGCGACGTACGCGATGGCCCGTGCCTGGAACGAGTTCTGGCTGGCGTGGATCGTGGTCGACCTGGTGGGAGTGCCGTTCGGGTTCGCCACCGACTATGTGCCCACAGCGGTCATGTACATCTTCTACGGGCTGTTCGTGATCTACGGGTTCACCCAGTGGGTGAAGGTGACCCGGCGAGAGCGCGGGAGCCGACCGGCCACGGCCTGACCCCCACCCGGCGAGTGGCCGGGGTCACGTGGACGCGTCCACGTCCCGGCCGCTCGTCCGCGGGCTCCGCCCCGCTGCGTACCCTTGTGCCCCGTGAAGAGCTTCGAGCAGTTGTGGGCCGAGCTGCAGGACAAGGCAGCCGAGCGCCCCGAAGGATCCGGCACGGTCGCAGAGATCGACGCCGGCGTCCACTTCATCGGCAAGAAGATCGTCGAGGAGGCTGCCGAGGTGTGGATGGCCGCCGAGTACGAGGGCAACGACAAAGCCGCCGAGGAGATCAGCCAGCTGCTCTACCACCTGCAGGTGCTGATGCTGGAGCGCGGCATCGCGTTGGAGGACGTCTACCGACATCTCTGAGCCCCGAGTGGTTCGAGCCGATCTTCAATCTGCACAAGGAGTTTCACCATGTTGCGAGTCGCCATGCCGAACAAGGGCAGCCTCGCCGAGTCCGCCGCCGAGATCATGCGTGAGGCGGGTTACCGCGGTCGTCGTGAGTCGAAGGAATTGGTCGTCGTCGACGCCGACAACGACGTCGAACTGTTCTTCCTGCGACCACGGGACATCGCCGTGTACGTCGGACGCGGGACGCTCGATGTCGGCATCACCGGCCGCGATCTGCTGCTCGATTCCGGAGCGCCGGCGATCGAGGCCATGCAGCTCGGCTTCGGTGCCTCCACCTTCCGGTACGCCGCGCGCCCTGGTGTTGCTTGCTCGGTGGGCGACCTTGCGGGCAAGCGCGTCGCCACGAGCTTCGAAGGTCTCGTCGAATCCGATCTGAAGAACGCCGGTGTCGAGGCGTCCGTCGTCCGACTGGACGGTGCCGTCGAGACCGCGGTCACCCTCGGTGTCGCCGACGTCATCGCGGATGTCGTGGAGACCGGTACCACCCTGCGCAACGCCGGGCTCGAGGTGTTCGGCGAGCCGATCCTGAAGAGCGAAGCCGTTCTGATCCGTCCGGCGGAGGCCGGCGCGAACCCCGCGGTCGACGTCCTGGTCCGCCGCTTGCAGGGTGTGCTCACGGCCCGCGACTACGTGATGCTCGACTACGACATCCGCAAGGACCTCGTCGAGAAAGCGTCCGCGATCACGCCCGGCCTGGAGTCACCGACGATCTCCCCGTTGCACGACCCGGACTACGTCGCGGTGCGTGCGATGGTGCCGCGCAAGCGCACGAACGCCCTGATGGACGAGCTCTACGACCTGGGTGCTCGTGCCATCCTGGTGACAGAGATCGCTGCCTGCCGATTGTGAGTTCTCGATGAACACCCCGAGCGGTTCCGACCCACATCATTCGGGCGACCACGACCCGTACACGCCGTTCCGGCCCCGCAGCGGACGGTGGGTGCCGCTGGTGGCGGGGCTTGCCTCGATCGCGGTCTTCGGTTTCGTGGCCATCAACCTGCCCCGCGGCGGCGTCACCGGGTGGACCGTCCTGGACGCGCTCATGATGTTCCTGCTCGGCGTCGGCATGGCTGCGTTCCTTTGGCGCTACACCGCGATCAAGGCCGTGCCCACCGACAAGGGCTTGATCGTGCGCAACCTCTTCCTCACCCGGGAGGTCGCCTGGGAGGAGATCCTCGGCGTCCAGTTCGGCGGTGGGTCACCGTGGCTGATCCTCGATCTCGCGGACACCGAACAGCTCGCCGTGATGGCGGTACAGCGCGCCGACGGCGAGTTCGCCCAGGCCGAGGCGCAACGAATGGCAGCATTGGTGGAGGCCAACGCCTACCCGGACGAATCCGTCGGCTGACCGAAGTCTTTCTTGTTCAGGCGGATTCGCGGAGCAAGTGGCTGGTGTCGAAGACCAGGTCGGCGTGTTCGCGGGTCTCGTCACCGGTGAACAAGGATTCTTCCTGCTCGGCCCATGTGTCCCAGTGCTCGTCGAACGCGCCTGCATCGCGGACGAGTCCACGGGCGCGGCGTAGGTCATCGTCTGCTTCCAGCCACACCCGGACGTCGCTCAGCTGACCCGCCGGGCCGATACTGCAGCCGCATCCTTCGACGATCACGTACGGCGCGGGCTCCACGAACAACTCTGCAGTGAAGTCGCCCTCGATCCAGTCGTACTGCTCATAGGTGGCAATCTCGTTGCCCCGCAACGGGATCAGGATGTCGTCCGTGAGTGCCGGCAGGGCAGCTGCCAGGCCGTTCCAGCCGGGGTAGAGGTCGTCCATGTGGACGACGGGCGCGTCGTCCAGCACCGCCGACAACTCGCCGGCGAGGGTGGTCTTGCCGGTCGAGGAGCGTCCGTCAATCGTGATCGTCACGGGGCGGTCGGTGATCTCGCCGGCACGCTGAAGCGCTGCGCGGGCGATCTTCTCGACCATGGGGTTCTTCGCCTGTGGGCGGCTCAGATGGTCGGCGGCATCCGCCTGCTGAGCTGTCGGGGTCTCGGTCACGTGCCGAAGATTACGCTGTGCCGCATGACGGTTGCAGTGCGTGTGATCCCGTGTCTCGACGTCGACGCCGGTCGGGTGGTCAAGGGAGTGAACTTCACCGGATTGCGCGACGCGGGCGACCCGGTCGAACTGGCCCACCGATACGACGACCAGGGTGCCGACGAACTGACCTTCCTCGACGTCACCGCCAGCTCGGCCGGCCGGGAAACCACGTACGACGTGGTCCGTCGGACCGCCGAAGAGGTGTTCATTCCGTTGACCGTCGGCGGGGGAGTGCGGGAGGCCGGGGACGTCGATCGCCTGCTGCGGGCCGGGGCCGACAAGGTCGGGATCAACACCGGCGCCATCGCCCGACCGCAGGTGATTCGGGAGATCGCCGATCGGTTCGGTTCGCAGGTGCTGGTGCTTTCGGCCGATGTGCGGCGGGCGGCGGACGGCTCGTTCGAGGTGACCACCCACGGTGGACGCGAATCCGCCGGTCTCGAAGCCATCGAGTGGTGCGTGCGGGCGTGCGAACTCGGTGCCGGCGAGATCCTGTTGAATTCGATGGACGCCGACGGCACCAAGGACGGCTTCGATCTCGAGCTGATCCGCGCTGTTCGACGCGAGGTGGACGTGCCGCTCATCGCGAGCGGCGGCGCCGGAACGATCGAGCACTTCGTCCAAGCGGTGGAGGCCGGCGCGGACGCCGTGCTCGCCGCCTCGGTCTTCCACTTCGGTCAACTGAGGATCGACCAGGTCAAGGCCGCGCTGCGAACCGCGGGTCACCCCGTCCGTTGAGCGGGGCACGAGCTACCCGGGCTGAACCGTCCTTGAATCGCTGGTTGAGCCATGCGCCCTACCGAGGCTTGTACTGAGCCGTTGCTTCGCCGCTGGTTGAGCCATGCGCCCGACGGAGGAGGGCGCATGCGCCGAAACCCGGTGACCGTGAACGGATTCCTGACCGCACGGGCTGAGTTCAGGAAGCGTCGTGCACGGCGTCGGGGTAGGTGATGTAGGTGCGGCCGGTGCGTGAGGTCCAGGTGCAGACCCCGTCGTCGCTCATCTCGTAGTCCCAGTGCTTCTTGGTCTTCGCGTCATGGTGGTGTCGGCAGAGTGCGGCGAGGTTCTGTGCGGCAGTCGGTCCCTGCGGCCATTCGATGACGTGGTCGATGTCGCACCTGATGGCGGTCCTGGTGCACATGGGGAACCGGCAGGTCTGGTCGCGTTGCTGGACGAATTCCCTCATCCGCGGCGTGGGCTCGTACGCCGTCGTCGAGGTTTCACAGGTGACTGCGGTGTCGGCGTCGACCAGGGCTCGGGTGAGGCGGCAACCGAACTGCTCGATCAGCGCGTCGAGGACTTCGGGCCGGATGAACCCGATCCCGGCGATCCGTGCCCAACCGGCTTTGTACGCCCGGGCGGTTTCACCTGTTTCTGAAGCGAATTCAAAGTCGTCGTCCGGGCCTCGCGGTGATGAGCTGGACTGTCCGGGTGATGGTGATCCGTCGTCCGGGGACGCCTCGGGCTCGTGTTCCGGGTCGTCGGTGGCACGTTTCGTTGCAGCCGTGGCGGCCTGTTCCTCACGAACCACAGGCACCTGGACCACGACCTGGTAGGTCACGTCAGCACCTTGTGTGACGAGGTCGTGCAACGCGCCCAGGCGCAGTTGTCCGAAAGTCAGCTTCGACTCACCGGTCTCGCTGCCCTCACTTGCGGTCGGGTTCTTCGAGCGTTGATCAGCCAATTGGTCGACGGCTCCGTAGATGCGGGCGATCTGGTCGGCCGGCCCGATGGCGCACAGTTCGGCCATGCCCGGGATGTCGGAGGGACGCACCCAGACACCGGTGGCTTCTTTGGCTTCCTTCTGGCGGGTCTTCTTCGCGGCTTCCTCTTCCCACTGGGTCACCAGCGCCCGCGCGGCGGTCTTCACTTTGAGGAAACCCCAGGTGTCGAAGCCTTTGGTGTGGAGCAGGTGCTGCTCGACCCGGCGGGACGTCTCGGGTGAAGCGTTCACCAGCTCGGAGGCAACGAGGCTGACTTTCCAGTACGGGATTGAACCCTCGACCGCCGCGGCGAGCAGCCCTGGCGTTTTGGTGCACGCATCGATGGAGTTGCTCATCTTGCTCGAGGCGGTGCGGGGTGCCATCTGACAGGCAGCTGCCAGGTCGGTGTCGGCGAACGACGCTTGGTGTCCGAGCGGGTGTTCGACCTTGGCGGTGACACCGGTGTCGGAATCGACCAGCTCTTCGTCGATCGCGGCGTACCTGGCCATGGCTATGGCTTCGACGGTTTGTGCGAGTGACCCCAGTTGCGTGGTGCCGGTGATGGCTTCCTCCAACAGGCGCATGTCCTCGACGGTCGCCGGACGGGCAGTGACGATGTCGCCGGTGTTGTGCAGTGCATCCGCAGCCAGCTGGGTGAAGGCCTCACGAGCGAGTCGCTGCGCTTCGCGCAGCTTGTCGACCGGGGTCTGTCGCACGAGCTCAGGTGCGTTCACGAAGCGTTGGCGTGGAAGGGAAGTCAGTTGCAGCGCAAGGCGATCGACCGCGTCAGGGTCGTCCAACTCGCGCCAACTGATGTCCATGAACAAACCCTAGGCGGGACCACCGACAACCTCGGTCGCACGGATCTCGCAGGTGGGATGGTGCCGAAAGGACGCGATGAGTGCGGTTGTGTCCCAGCGGATCTCACCAGGGTTTCGGCACTGGACTCTGCTCCTTCGTGGCAGTGTCCAGGCTCAACCAGCGTCGGTGGGCGGCGTCCGGCCTGTTCACGGCGGTACGGCGAAGCGCGTGGTCAGACGCCGAGGTTCGTCTCGCGGAAGGCCGCGACATCGTGATCGGCACCGTCGAGTTCGACGTCGGCGACCTCACCACGTCCGAAGAGGTACAACACGATCTCGCCGGGTTCACCGGTCATCACGACGTTGCCGTGCTCGTCCTTCGGACTGCGCAGCGACCGACGTCCGTACCCCGGTGAATCGGCCACCACACCTACGCGGCACGACCGCAGGGTCAGCATGCCCATGCGGGAGAGCACCCCGAACAGCGCCTTCTGCTCGGCCGGGTCGAGCTGGCGGCGAGCGGCGGGGTCGACCCCACGCAGCACGTCCTCGTGGTGCACGAAGAACTCGCCCAAGTTCGCGGCCTCGTCGATGCTGCCCAGTGCCATCGGGTTCCACTTCGGCGGGCCGCTGCGGATGGTGTCGACCAACTCCTCGAACGGCCGCTGCGCCAGCGACGCCTGGATCTTGTCCGTGCGTCCGGCGAGCGGCGCGAGGAACATGCCGATCGCGGCGTCCGGACGACGTTCGCGAAGGATCAGGTGCGCGGCCAGGTCACGCGTGCGCCACGAGCCGCTGAGCGTCGGCGCGTCGGGACCGACCTCCAGGAAGGTGTCGCACAACGCTGAACGCTCGCTTTGGGCAAATGAGCTCATGCAGTGAATCATGTCCTACATGCCCTCCTCCGTGACCGTCACACCCGACAACGATCAGGTGGCGGATGGCAAGAAGGACGATCGAAAGACCGGAACGACCGAGGTCGACTTCGGCGCATCAACCCTCGGTGAAGGGTTCCGTGTCCTCGGGCGTGGCTTCCGCGACCAGCCGAAGACACTGCTCGTCGCGGTGATCGGCTCGGCGATCTACGGCGTGATGACCGTCTTCACCGCGCGCGTGATCGGGCACCTCATCGCGACGGTCGTCGAGCCTGCGGTTGCAGCCGGTCGCCTTACCGGCGAACAGGTCTGGACGATCATCTGGCAACTCGGAGCAGTGGTGTTGCTCAACGTGATCGGTGTGATTCTGCGCCGTGTCGCGGCCGGCATGGCCTACTTCAACCTCAACGCGATCTACCGCCGACGGGTCACCCGTCAGTACCTGCGTCTGCCACTGTCATGGCATCACCGCCACCCGTCCGGACAGTTGCTCTCGAACGCGAACGCCGACGTGGAGGCGACCTGGAACATCTTCCAGCCGCTCCCGATGGCTATCGGGGTGCTCGTCATGCTGGGTGTCGGTCTGGCCGAGATGTTCCGGGTCGACGTCTGGCTCGCGCTCGTCGGTCTGATCGTCTTCCCGTTGTTGTTCGCCACCAACCTGGTCTTCCAGCGCTACATGTCGCCGCGGGTGACGCGTGCCCAGCGGATGCGCTCGCATGTCAGCGAGGTGGCCCACGAATCGATCGAGGCCGCCCTGCTGGTCAAGGTGATGGGACGCGAGCAACAGGAAGCCGACCGGTTCTCCGTCGAGACCCAGCGCCTGCGCGATGCCGCCGTCGAGGTCGGCCGCGTCCGGGGCATCTTCGACCCGCTGGTCGAAGCGATTCCGACGATCGGGACGCTGGCGGTCCTGACGGTCGGCACCGCCCAGGTGAGCGCGGGCGCAACGACGGCGGCAGAAGTCGTCCAGATCGCTTACCTGTTCTCCGTGCTCGCCTTCCCGGTGCGGTCCTTCGGCTGGGTGCTGGCCGAGATGCCGCGCTCGGTCGCCGGCTGGGTACGCCTCAACAGCGTGCTGTCCGCCACCGGGCACACCGACTACGGCACCCGGACGCTCATTTCCGGCCACGCCGCCGCGCTCGGTGCCGATCAGGTCGGCTACGAGTACGACCTGTCCGGTTCGGTCGACCTCAGCGAGAAGTACCAGGGCGGCGGTGCCGAACGCTGGCGTGCCCTGGACGACGTCGACCTCGACCTGGCACCGGGATCGTTGACCGCGATCGTCGGACCGACCGGATCGGGCAAGTCGACGCTGATGAGTCTGCTCGTGCGACTGATGGACCCGACCGACGGACGTGTGCTGATCGACAACGTGCCCGAACGCGACCTCGCGGCAGGGGAGACCAGCAAGGCCGCGTCCCTGGTCACCCAGCAGACGTTCGTCTTCGACGACACCATCGCCGGCAACGTGACCCTCGGTCACGACTTCACCGACGACGAGGTGCGTCGCGCGCTGCAGATCGCGCAAGCCACCGGGTTCGTCGACGAGCTCCCGGACGGCGCCGCCACCCGGGTCGGTGAGCGCGGAGCGTCGCTGTCAGGCGGGCAGAGGCAGCGAATTGCACTGGCCCGCGCGGTGATCCGTCGTCCACGCGCACTCCTGCTCGACGATGCGACCAGCGCGGTCGACCCCGCTGTCGAGCAGTCGATCCTGCAGGCGCTGCGTGAGAACCGTGACGGCACGACGGTGGTGATGGTCGCCTACCGGATGTCCAGCATCGCGCTCGCGGACGAGGTCGTGTTCGTCGACGGCGGCCGCATCACCGACCGCGGCACCCACGCCCAACTCATGGAGCGCAGCGAGGGATATCGCACGCTGGTCACGGCCTACGCCGAACGCGCCGCCGAGATCGCCGAGCAGAATGACGCGCAGAACGACGAAACGATCGACCAGCAGATGAACAAGCAGGATGAGGACGCATGAGCACCGCGGTCGGCACCCCAGGATCCACGGCTGCGGGGGAGCGGGTGGGCACCGCCGGTGAACTCACCACCTGGCAGACCCTCAAGCGCGGCTTCGAACTCTCGCCCGAACTGCGGCGCGGTCTGTTGGTCACGATCGCGCTCGCCATCTTCTCCACCACCGGACGCGTCCTCGTCCCGATCGCCGTCCAGCAGACCTTGGACCGCGGAATCCTGGCCCCCGGTGGTCCGCAGACCGGCACGGTCACGACCCTGATGGTGCTCACCGTGCTGGGTGTGGCCGTCACCGGCCTTGCCTCGTACGCAGTCAACCTGCGGCTGTTCCGTAGTAGCGAGAGTGGCTTGGCAACCTTGAGGGTCAAGGGTTTTCGGCACATCCACGACCTGTCCATGCTCACCCAGAACGCCGAGCGCCGGGGCGCGCTGGTCTCCCGCGTGACCAGCGATGTCGACCAGATCAGCCAGTTCGTCCAGTTCAGTGGCCTCATGCTGCTGATGGCCGTCGGCCAGTTGCTCATCGCCAGCGTCCTGATGCTCGTCTACAGTCCGCTGCTCGCCGCCGTGGTGTGGATCTGCTTCATCCCGATGTTCATCGTGTTGCGCTACTTCCAGGGTGTCGTCGGACGCGCCTACACGGTCGTCCGCGAACGCGTCGCCGACATGCTGGCCGCGATCTCCGAGTCCGTGGTCGGTGCCGCGACGATCCGCGCGTACGGCGTCCAGGACCGCACCGCCGAGCGCATCGACGTCACCGTCGAGAAGCATCGCAAGGCGAGCATCCTGGCCCAGATCAAGGCCGTCGGTGCCTTCTCGACCGGCCAGTTCGTCGCGGGTGTCACGACCGTCGTCGTGCTCGTGATCGGCGCACAGCAGGCAGCAGCCGGCAACATCACGCTCGGTGAACTCGTCGCGTTCCTGTTCATCGTCAACTTGTTCACCCAGCCGGTGCAGATGGCCACGGAGAACCTCAACGAACTGCAGAACGCCGTGGCCGGCTGGCGCCGCGTCATCGGCCTGATCGACACCCCGGTCGCAGTCGTCGACCCGCCGGAGGGCCGGGAGATGCCGTCCGGTTCGGTGACCGTCGACTTCGAGAAGGTGAGGTTCGCCTACCCCGGTGGAGCGCCCGTCCTGCACGGCGTCGACCTGCACATCCCGGCGGGAGCCCGCGTCGCGGTCGTGGGGGAGACGGGGTCGGGCAAGACCACGATCGCCAAGCTCGTCACCCGACTGATGGATCCGACGGGCGGCAGCGTCAAACTCGACGGAATCGACTTGCGCGACATCAGTTTCCGCTCGCTGCGCGAACACGTCGTGCTGGTGCCGCAGGAGGGCTTCCTGTTCGACGCCACCCTGCTCGACAATGTGCGCTTCGGGCTGCAGACGGCCACCCGCGCCGACGTCGAGCAGGCGTTCACCAACATGAATCTCACCGACTGGATCGCCGGTCTCCCACGCGGCCTGGACACCCGGGTCGGGCAACGCGGCGAGTCACTGTCGGCCGGTGAAAGGCAACTCGTCGCCCTCGCGCGGGCCTACCTCGTCGACCCCGACCTGCTGTTGCTGGACGAGGCCACCTCGGCCGTCGACCCCGGCACCGAGGTGCGGATCCAGCGTGCACTCGACCAGGTCACGGCCGGACGAACCTCGATCGCGATCGCGCACCGGTTGTCGACGGCGGAGTCGGCCGACATGGTGGTCGTCGTGGACGCCGGGCACATCGTGGCCGTCGGGCCGCACCGTGACCTGGTGCGTGACCCGGACTCCGTCTACGGACGCCTGCACGCCAGTTGGGCGGCTCAGCAGTCCGGCCACTGACCCTCCGCCGAGATCAGTACGAGGCGACCGTGTCGCTGGTGAGGTCCAAGCGATGCGAGCGGCGAACGTGCCCAAACGAAGCAACTTCGGGGTGGTCGGTCGTGCCGGGGCTCCCGAGACCGGTTCGCGCCCGTGCAGCGGGTGCGTGACAATGGCAGACATGCCCGAATCCACCAGTCCGCTACCAACCGAACTCGCCGCCGGACTCAAGCGGGACGAGCACGGGCTGGTCGCAGCCGTGATTCAGCAGCACGACACCAGAGAGGTGCTGATGCTCGGATGGATGGACGATGAAGCCCTCCGCCGGACGCTGAGTGAAGGGCGCGTGACGTTCTGGTCGCGCAGTCGTGGCGAGTACTGGCGCAAGGGCGACACCAGCGGGCACGTGCAACATGTGAGGTCCGTGTCGCTCGACTGCGACGGCGATGCGGTCCTGGTGCGCGTGGACCAGGTCGGCGCGGCCTGTCACACCGGTGAGCGCACCTGCTTCTTCACTCCGTTGGACGTGACCGCGTGAGCAGGATGGACATCTGCGCCGATCTCACGTTCGGTCTCACCTGGCCCTCGGCGAACCTGTTCGAGCACCTTGCGCAGGACCGTCGGGTCATTCCCGTCGTCCGTCGACTGCTCGCCGACGCAGAAACCCCGCTGGGCGTTTACCGCAAGCTGGCGAGCGACCGACCAGGCACGTTCCTGCTGGAGTCCGCCGAGCACGGCGGGGTGTGGTCGCGCTATTCCATCATCGGAGCTGCCAGTCACGCCACCCTCACCGAACAGGACGGTGAGGCGGTCTGGATCGGTGAGCCGCCGGTCGGTCTGCCCACCGGTGGCGACCCGACGAAGGCGCTGCGCGAGACGATGCAGGCGCTGAGCACTCCGGTCATCCCGGGACTGCCGCCGTTGACCGGAGGCATGGTCGGTGCGATCACCTATGACGCGGTCCGCCGCTGGGAACGGTTGCCCGACAACGGCATCGACAAGCTGGGGCTGCCCGAGATCTCGATGATGCTCATCACTGATCTCGCCGTCTTCGACCACGCAGACAACTCTCTGCTGCTCGTGGCGAACGCGATCAATCACGACAACACGCCGGATCGGGTGGAGCAGGCGTACACCGATGCCGTCCGCCGCCTGGACGTCATGACCGACGCGTTGATGGCACCCGCGCCCAGCACCGTGTCGATTCCTGAGCCCGCCGAAGTGGCTCCGGACAGCAGCCACTCCCAGGAGGAATTCCACGACATGGTGGACGCCTGCAAGGAGGCGATCCGAGCCGGCGAGGCCTTCCAGATCGTTGTCTCCCAACGGTTCTCGGTGCCATGCGAAGCAGACGCGTTGGACGTCTACCGCGCCCTGCGGGCCAGCAATCCCAGCCCGTACATGTATCTACTGCGTGTCCCGCTGCCGGACGGCGGCGCGTACGACATCGTCGGGTCGAGTCCGGAGGCGCTGGTGAAGGTGACCGACGGTGAGGTGATCACCCACCCGATCGCCGGTTCCCGGCCGCGCGGCAAGACGCCGGAGCACGACGGTCTGCTGCGCGAGGAACTGCTCACCGACCCCAAGGAGCGCGCCGAGCACCTGATGCTGGTCGACCTGTCCCGCAACGACCTGCAACGCGTCTGTCGGGCCGGCACCGTCGACACGGTAGAGTTCATGAACGTGCGCCGGTACTCCCACATCATGCATCTCGAGTCGACCGTCGTCGGTCGGTTGAAGGACGGCCTCACCGCGTACGACGCGCTGGTGGCGACCTTCCCCGCGGGCACCCTGTCCGGTGCACCCAAGCCGCGTGCCATGGCGATCATCGACGAACTCGAGCGGCTGCGGCGCGGCGTCTACGGGGGGGTCGTGGGCTATCTCGACTTCGCCGGAGACCTCGACATGGCGATCGCGATCCGTACCGCGGTGCTGCACCAAGGACGCGCCCACGTGCAGGCGGGGGCCGGGATCGTTGCCGACTCCGTCGCCGAGACCGAGTATCAGGAAACCGTCAACAAGGCGGCCGCCGCGCTGCGCGCCGTCGCGACCGCGTCCAGCATGAAGCCTCCGGCCGGCGGCGCATCGTGAGCAAACGCCAGGTGTTGACCACGGCGTTCGTCGTCGCCGTTGTCCTGCTCGCACTGACGTCCAGGGCGTGGGTCACGGGCACGGTCATCGACACCATCACCGGCACCACCCAGGCATCGGTCAAGGGCAACAAGGCCTCGCCACCGGCGTTCGCAGGCGCGCTGGTCGCACTGGCCGCGGTCATCGCACTGCTGAGTTCGAAGCGGGTCGGCCGCATCATCGCTTCTGTTGCCTTGATGCTGGCCGGCGTCATGGCGGCGTACGGAGCGCTACGCTCCCTGCTCGACCCGAGCGGCGTCGTGCGCACCTGGGTGAGCACCTCCGGGGGTCACGCCGACGCACGGGTCACCGACGCCGCAGCGACGGCGTGGGCATGGCCGGCGCTCGCGGCCGGCGTACTGCTGGCCGTACTCGGCGTGCTGGCGCTGGCCGGCGGTCGCCGCTGGAGCGGCCTGGGGGAGAAGTACGACGCCCCCACCGCGCCCAAGGAGTCCGACTGGGACCAGTTGTCGGCGGGCAAAGACCCGACTGCAGCAACGGCCGACGATGACTGACAGAATGACCCAAGCTCAGAACCGGCGAACCACGGAACGTGCCCAAGCGCCCGAATCAAGGAGTTGTACCCATGGCTGAGAAGCACCTCGACAACCACGGCAAGAGCGTGGCGTCCTGGACCGCGGTCGGCATCTTGCTGCTGGCCGCCGTGTTGATCGGTGTCGGCATCATGATCAACCAGTCGCTCATCGCATGGGTCGGCGCTGCCCTGGTCGTCGTCGGTGTCATCGCCGGTGCCGGCCTCACCGCTGCTGGCTTCGGTTCCAAGCCGCACGAAGCCCCGAAGCTGCAGGCTGCGACGCCGGACCACGAGTCGCGCGGCGCCCGTGACGCCCAGTCGGCACACTGATCCGCGCAAGTAGTCCCTCAGCGTGGCAACTGTTCTCGACGACATCATCTCCGGGGTCCGTGAGGATCTGAAGACCCGGATGCGAGCCATCGGCCCCGTCCAGATCATCGAGCAGGCGGCAGCCGCACCGGCCGCGCTCGACGCGGCCGCGATGCTCGCGGCGCCCGGACCGGTCAAGATCATCAGCGAGGTCAAGCGCAAGAGCCCCAGCAAGGGTGAACTCGCGACGATCCCCGATCCCGCCGAACTGGCCGGTTCCTACGAGGCCGGTGGCGCCACCGCGATCTCGGTGCTCACCGAACAACGGCGCTTCGGCGGCTCGCTCGACGATCTCGACGCGGTCCGGGAGCGCGTGCGAATCCCGGTGTTGCGCAAGGACTTCATGGTCAGCGAGTACCAGATGTTCGAGGCACGCGCGCACGGCGCCGACATCATCCTGCTGATCGTCGCCGCCCTCGACGACCGCCAACTGCATGACCTGTTCCAGCAGTCCGCCGACCTCGGCATGACTGCTCTGGTCGAGGTGCACGACGAACCCGAGACCGAACGCGCCGTCGAACTCGGCGCCCGCGTCATCGGCGTCAACGCCCGCAACCTCAAGACCCTCGAGGTGCACCGCGAGATGTTCGGCAAGCTCGCACATCTCATCCCGGACGACCGCGTGAAGGTAGCCGAGTCCGGCATCCGCGGCCCGGAGGACATCGCCTACTACGTGTCGCAGGGCGCCGACGCGGCGCTGGTCGGCGAGGCGCTCGTGACCGGCGGCGAGCCCAGCCAGGCCGTACGCACCATGATCGAAGCGGGCGCGCGCGCCCGGCAGGGAGTTGCCTGAGCTGTGACCAGGAACAAGACCGACGATCCGTTGACCACTCCGGTCGAGCAGAACTCCGGCCGGCCCGGCATCGGACGCTTCGGCGACTACGGCGGTCGATATGTGCCCGAGGCTCTCATCGCGGCGCTCGAGGAACTCGACGAGCACCGTCACAAGGCGGCCCACGACCCTGAGTTCACCGCCGAACTCGCCAGGTTGCACAAGACATACACCGGTCGGCCGAGCATCATCACCGAGGTGCCACGGTTCGCCGACCATTGCGGCGGCGCCCGTGTCGTGCTCAAGCGCGAGGATCTCAACCACACCGGATCGCACAAGATCAACAACGTCCTCGGACAAGCGCTGCTCGCCAAGCGGATGGGCAAGCGCCGGGTCATCGCCGAGACCGGCGCCGGTCAGCACGGCGTCGCGACGGCCACGGCGGCTGCGCTTCTCGGACTCGAATGCGTCGTCTACATGGGCGAGGTCGACACCGAGCGCCAAGCGCTCAACGTTGCGCGGATGCGCCTGCTCGGCGCGAGGGTTGTCGCCGTCAAACACGGGTCACGCACGCTCAAGGACGCCGTCAACGAGGCCTTCCGCGACTGGGTCGCCACCGTCGACCACACCCACTACGTCCTGGGCACCGTCACCGGGCCCTACCCGTTCCCGGAGATGGTGCGCGACTTCCACAAGATCATCGGCGAGGAAGCCCGCGAGCAGGTCCTGCAGGAGTACGGCCGACTGCCGGACGCCGTCCTGGCGTGTGTCGGCGGCGGTTCGAACGCGATGGGCATCTTCCACCGGTTCGTGCCGGACGAGGGGGTTCGGCTGATCGGCTTCGAAGCTGGGGGAGAGGGCGTCGAATCAGGACGGCACGCGGCCCGCTTCACCGGTCAGGCCACCCCCGGCGTCCTGCACGGTGCGTATACCTACCTGCTGCAGGACGACCAGGGTCAGACGCTCGAATCCAATTCCGTATCAGCAGGATTGGACTACCCCAGTGTGGGCCCGGAGCACGCGTATCTGCGCGACTCGGGCCGCGCCGATTACTACCCGGTGACCGATGTCGAGGCGATGGACGCCTTCAAACTGCTCGCCCGGACCGAGGGCATCCTGCCGGCGATCGAGTCGGCCCATGCCCTCGCCGGCGCGATCCGTATCGGCAAGGAACTCGGGCCGGACGCGCTGCTGCTGGTCAGCCTGTCCGGACGCGGCGACAAGGACGTCCACACTGCGGGCCAGTGGTTCGGGTTGCTGGACTCCGACGGCCACACGATCGAGGAGGGCGAGCAGCTGTGACCCGTCTGGACGAGGTGCTCGGCAAGGCCCGCGCCGACGACCGTGCCGTGCTGGTCGGCTACCTGCCGGTCGGCTGCCCGTCGGTGCAGGAGTCGATCGAGGCGATGGTCGCCATGGTCGAAGCGGGCGTCGACGTCGTCGAGATCGGCATGCCGTACACCGACCCGTTGATGGACGGTCCGGTGATCCAGGACGCCGCGAATCGGGCGCTGGAGAACGGTGTGCAGGTCAAGGACGTCTTCAGCGCGGTCGAAGCGGTCAGCGCTGCCGGTGCCGCCTGCGTCGTGATGATCTATTGGAACCTCGTGTTGCGTTACGGCGTGGAGGAGTTCGCACGCGACCTGAAGGCCGCCGGCGGATCCGGTCTCATCACCCCCGACCTCGTGCCTGACGAGGCACAGGAGTGGCTGGATGCGAGCGCGAAACACGACCTGAACCGGGTCTTCCTCGTCGCTCCGAGTTCCACCCCGGACCGCCTCGCCTACACCACCTCCTACTGCAGCGGCTTCGTCTATGCGACGTCCGTCATGGGCGTCACCGGAGCCCGCGAGAGCCTCGGTTCCCAGGCCGCCGCCGTCGTCGAACGCACCCGCGAGCACACCGACCTGCCGGTCTGCGTCGGCATCGGCGTCAGCACCCCGCAGCAGGCCGAACAGGTGGCCAGGTTCGCCGACGGGGTGATCGTCGGCACGGCTCTGGTGCGCACGCTGCTGGACAACGACACCCGCGACTCGCGTCTGGACGCGATCCGAACCCTCGCCGGCGAGCTCGCCGACGGCGTCCGACGGGGACGCTGAGTGCATACCTACCTGCCGAGCCCGACCACTGGAGTGCTGTGGCTCGGCCCCATCCCGCTGCGTGGGTACGCGCTGTGCATTTTGGCCGGCATCGTCGCCGCGATCTGGATCTGCGGCCGGCGACTGCGTGACCGCGGCTACGAGTCCGATCACGCACTCAACGTCGCCTGGTGGGCCGTCCCGTTCGGCATCGTCGGCGGACGCATCTACCACGTCATCACCTCACCGCAGGCCTACTTCGGAGAGGGCGGCAAACCGCTCGATGCGTTCAAGATCTGGCAGGGCGGCCTCGGCATCTGGGGCGCGATCGCCCTCGGTGCCCTCGGTGCGTGGATCGGCTGCCGCAAGTACAACGTGAATTTCTGGGACTACGCCGACGCCGCTGCTCCGGGCGTGATCCTCGCTCAGGCAATGGGCCGCTGGGGCAACTGGTTCAACAACGAGTTGTTCGGAGAGAAGACCGACGTCCCGTGGGCGTTGAAGATCTACCAGTGGGACGAGTCGGCGGGGCACGCGGTGAAGGACGCCGCGGGCGATCCCGTCGTGCTCGGCTACTTCCACCCCACGTTCCTGTACGAGTCGCTGTGGTGCTTGGTTGTCGCGGCGATCATCGTCTTCGTCGACCGGAAGCGCGGATTGGCCCGCGGCCGCAGCTTCGCGCTGTACGTGATGCTCTACCCGGTCGGTCGCATCGTCTTCGAACTCATGCGCACCGACAAGGCCAACCACATCCTCGGCTTGCGGGTCAACGTGTGGACCAGCATGTTCGTCTTCGCTCTCGGCGCGTTCCTGTGGTGGAAGTTCCGGAACAACCCGGTCATCGCCGCCGACGACGAGCCCGTCGACGAAGCCGCCCCGTACACCGAGCGCACCGACGAGGATCCCGAGCCCTCCGCTCGTTGAGTTTCGCATTGTGGGACATTTCCGTCCCATTGTTCGGAACGCCACCGGCCGCCGGTAATGTGTCGCACGCATGTCCGGCCAACGTCGTCCTGCCATGCGTGTTTCACACGGCGACACTCCGCTGCGGCGGGATGTCCGGACGACAGGATGGTGATCGGACCCATGGGTCAGAGCTCGTTCTCAGCAGTTCCTGCGGCGCAGGGACTGTACAACCCAGCCGCCGAGAAGGACGCCTGCGGCGTCGCGATGGTGGCCACGATGCGCGGTTGGGCGGGGCACGACATCGTGCAGCTCGGCCTCACCGCGCTGATGAACCTCGAGCACCGTGGAGCCACCGGCGCCGACCCGACCGTCGGTGACGGCGCGGGCATCCTGACCCAGATCCCCGACGACTTCTTCCGCGGCGTCTGCGAGTTCGAGCTCCCCACCAAGGGTGAGTACGCGATCGGTGTTGCCTTCCTGCCGCAGGACGCCGACGCGCAGTGGCACATCGGTGAGCGCATCGACCAGATCGCTGCCGAGGAGAACCTGCGGGTGCTCGGGTGGCGTGACGTGCCGACCGACGATTCGATGATCGGTCAGGCCGCGCGTGACGTGATGCCGGTGTTCCGCCAGGTCGCGGTCGCCGGCACCGAGGACGGAGTGGGCGGACTCGACCTGGAGCGTCGCGCCTTCGCGCTGCGCAAGCGGATCGAGCGTGAGACCGAGGTCTACTTCCCGTCGCTGTCCAGCCGGACGATCACCTACAAGGGCATGCTCACCACCGAGCAGCTCGGTCGTTTCTACCCGGACCTGTCAGACGAGCGGTTCAGCTCCGAACTCGCGCTCGTCCACTCGCGATTCTCGACCAACACCTTCCCGGCGTGGCCGCTCGCCCACCCGTACCGATTGATCGCCCACAACGGCGAGATCAACACCGTCCGTGGTAACCGCAACTGGATGCACTCGCGCGAATCCACTTTGCGCAGTGAGCTGTTCGGCGGCGACTTGAAGCGGCTGTTCCCGATCTGTGCGGGCGAGGTTTCCGACTCCGCGTCCTTCGACGAGGTGCTGGAACTGCTGCACCTCGGCGGGCGCAGCCTGCCCCACGCCGTGCTGATGATGATCCCGGAGGCCTGGCAGAACCACGCCACGATGGACCCCGAGCGCCGCGCGTTCTACGAGTACCACTCGGCCCTGATGGAGCCGTGGGACGGCCCGGCCTGCGTCGCGTTCACCGACGGCACCCTGGTGGGCGCGGTCCTGGACCGGAACGGTCTGCGTCCGGGCCGCTACTCGGTGACCGACGACGGCCTGGTCGTGCTCGCGTCCGAAGCCGGTGTGCTCGACCTCGATCCGGCCAAGGTCGTCCGCAAGGGACGCCTGCAGCCGGGCAAAATGTTCCTGGTCGACACCGCGGCCGGTCGCCTCATCGGCGACGAGGAGGTCAAGCAGCAACTCGCCCAGGAGCACCCGTACCAGGAGTGGCTGCACGGCGGTCTGATCCACTTCAAGGACCTGCCGGAGCGCGAACACGTCTGGCACTCACCGAAATCCGTACTCCGTCGACAGCAGACCTTCGGTTACACACACGAGGAGATCCGCATCCTGCTGCGCCCGATGGCGGCCGGCAAGGGCGAGGCGCTCGGCTCGATGGGCACCGACACCCCGATCGCTGTGCTGTCGGACCGTCCGCGGATGATCTTCGACTACTTCACCCAGCTGTTCGCGCAGGTCACCAACCCGCCGCTGGACTCCATCCGTGAAGAACTGGTCACCTCGCTCGGCGGCTTCATGGGGCCCGAGGGCAATCTGCTCGAGGCCGTGCCGCAGCACGCCCGTCAGGTGGAACTGCCGTTCCCGGTGATCGACAACGACCAACTGGCCAAGATCCGGCACATCAATGCGGACGGCAACTTCCCGGGTTTCGCGACCTACGTCGTCCGCGGCACGTTCGACGCCCAGGGGGGCGTCACGGCACTGCGCGCTCGGCTGCGCGGCATCTGCACCGAGGTCAGCGAAGCGATCGCCGACGGGTACCGGTTCATCGTGTTGTCCGACCGCGACAGCAACGCCGACTTCGCGCCGATCCCGTCGCTGCTGCTCACCTCGACCGTGCACCACCACCTGATCCGCGAACACACCCGCACGAAGGTCGGCCTCGTCGTCGAGGCCGGTGACGTCCGCGAGGTGCACCACGTCGCACTGCTGGTCGGCTACGGCGCAGCCGCCGTCAACCCCTACCTGGCGATGGAGACCGTCGAGGACCTCGTCCGCAGCGGCGAGATCGAGGGCGTCACCCCCGAGGAGGCCGTCCGTAACCTCATCAAGGCACTCGGCAAGGGCCTGCTGAAGGTGATGTCGAAGATGGGTATCTCCACCGTCGCCTCCTACCGCGGCGCGCAGGTGTTCGAAGCGATCGGTCTGTCGAAGGAACTCATCGACGACCACTTCACCGGCACCACCTCACGCCTCGGTGGCATCGGCCTGGACGCGATCGCGAAGGAGGTCGTCGCACGTCACGCCACGGCATACCCGGCCAGCGGCCAGCACCAGGCGCACCGCAGCCTCGAGGTGGGCGGTGAGTACCAGTGGCGCCGCGAAGGACCGCCGCACCTGTTCGACCCCGAGACCGTCTTCCGACTGCAGCACTCCACACGGCAACGCCGGTACGACATCTTCAAGCAGTACACGCAGCGCGTCGACGACCAGGCCGAGCGCCTGATGACGCTGCGCGGGTTGTTCAAGTTCAGGACCGACCGTCCCTCGATCCCGATCGAGGAGGTCGAGCCGGTCAGCGAGATCGTGAAGCGGTTCTCCACCGGTGCGATGAGCTACGGCTCGATCAGCCGCGAGGCGCACGAGACGCTCGCGATCGCGATGAACAACATCGGCGCCCGCTCCAACACCGGTGAAGGCGGCGAGGACCCCGAGCGGTTGATGGACCCCAAGCGGCGTTCGTCGATCAAGCAGGTCGCGTCCGGCCGGTTCGGCGTCACCTCGTTGTACCTGACCGAGTCCGACGACATCCAGATCAAGATGGCGCAGGGCGCCAAGCCCGGTGAGGGCGGGCAGCTGCCCGGCAACAAGGTGTACCCGTGGGTGGCCAAGACCCGTCACTCCACGCCCGGTGTCGGCCTGATCTCGCCGCCGCCGCACCACGACATCTACTCGATCGAGGATCTGGCCCAGCTGATCCACGACCTGAAGAACGCCAACCCCTCGGCACGGGTGCACGTCAAGCTCGTCGCCGAGACCGGCGTCGGTACGGTCGCGGCCGGTGTCAGCAAGGCGCACGCGGACGTCGTCCTGGTCTCGGGCCATGACGGTGGAACGGGTGCTGCGCCGTTGACCTCGCTGAAGCACGCGGGTGGGCCGTGGGAACTCGGCCTGGCCGAGACGCAGCAGACGCTGTTGCTGAACAACCTGCGCGACCGGATCGTGGTGCAGGCCGATGGCCAGCTCAAGACCGGGCGGGACGTCGTCATCGCGGCACTGCTCGGCGCCGAGGAGTACGGTTTCGCCACCGCTCCGCTCGTGGTCAGCGGCTGCATCATGATGCGCGTCTGCCACCTCGACACCTGCCCCGTGGGTGTAGCCACCCAGAACCCCGAATTGCGCGCGCGGTTCAGTGGCAAGCCGGAGTTCGTCGAGACCTTCTTCGAGTACATCGCCGAAGAAGTGCGAGAACTGCTCGCGCAGTTGGGCTTCCGGACCCTCGACGAAGCGATCGGGCACTCCGAGATGCTCGACACGGTCAGGGCGATCAACCACTGGAAGGCGGCCGGTCTCGACCTGTCACCGATCCTCGCCCAGGTGGACGTACCCGCCGACGCCCCACGCCGCTGCGTCACGGTGCAGGACCACGGTCTGGACAAGGCGCTCGACCAGAAGCTCATCGAGATGAGCGCGGACGCGCTGGAGCGCAAGGAGCCGGTGCGGATCGATCTGCCGATCACGAACGTGAACCGTACGGTCGGCACGATGCTCGGTCACGAGGTCACCAAGCGTTACCCGCAGGGACTGCCCGACGGCACGATCGACGTGTCGCTGCGTGGATCAGCCGGCCAGTCTCTCGGCGCCTTCCTGCCGGTGGGTGTCACGTTGCGGATGTTCGGCGAAGCCAACGACTACGTCGGCAAGGGCATCTCGGGTGGACGCGTCGTCGTCCGCCCCCTGCCCGAGGCCTCGCTGGTCGCCGAGGCGAACGCGATCGCCGGCAACGTGATCGGGTACGGCGCGACGTCCGGTGAGATCTTCCTGCGCGGCGTCGTCGGCGAACGCTTCTGCGTCCGTAACTCCGGCGCCACGGCAGTGGTCGAGGGCGTCGGTGACCACGGGTGTGAGTACATGACCGGTGGCACGGTGATGGTGCTCGGACCGACCGGACGCAACTTCGGCGCCGGCATGTCCGGTGGCCTGGCGTTCGTGCTCGACTTGGACGCATCGCAGGTGAATCCCGAACTGGTCGACGTCGTCGAGGTGCGCGAGCGCGACAAGCCGCTCGTGGAGAAGTTGCTGCGCGACCACGCCGAATGGACCGAATCGACGGTGGCCGTGAAGTTGCTGAACGACCTGGACGCGGCTTACCAGCGGTTCTCGCTGGTGCTGCCGCGCGACTACCAGCGCGTCATCGACGTGCGAGAGAAGGCTCAGACCGAGGGCCTCGACCTCGACGGAACCGAGGTCTGGGGACGAATCATGGAGGTGTCCGGTGGCTGACCCGCGCGGATTTCTGAAGCACCGCGAGCGTGAACTGCCCGCTCGCCGTCCGGTGCCGGTGCGCATCAAGGACTGGAAAGAGGTCTACGAGGAACAGGAACTCGCCCAGGTGCAGCGGCAGGCCAGCCGCTGCATGGACTGCGGAATCCCGTTCTGCCACAGCGGTTGTCCGCTCGGCAACCTCATCCCGGAGTGGAACGACCTGGCCTACCGCGGCGACTGGAAGGACGGCATCGAGCGGCTGCACGCCACCAACAACTTCCCGGAGTTCACCGGACGGTTGTGCCCGGCGCCGTGCGAGACCGCCTGTGTGCTCGGTATCAGCCAGCCCGCGGTGACGATCAAGCAGATCGAGGTCACCACGATCGAGAAGGCGTTCGAGGACGGCGTCGTGGAGCCGCAGATCCCGAACCGGTTGACCGGCAAGACGGTCGCTGTCGTCGGGTCGGGTCCGGCCGGTCTGGCCGCCGCCCAGCAACTCACCCGGGCCGGCCACACCGTCGCGGTCTACGAGCGTGCGGACAAGCCGGGTGGACTGCTGCGGTACGGCATCCCCGAGTTCAAGATGGAGAAGTCGGTGCTCGACCGCCGCATCGCGCAGATGGAGGCCGAGGGCACCCGCTTCCGCTGCAGCGTGGAGGTCGGTAGGGACATCACCGGTGAACAACTGCGCCAGCGCTACGACGCCGTCGTCCTCGCCGTGGGTGCGACCGTTCCGCGTGACCTGCCGGTCACCGGACGTGAACTGAACGGCATCCACCAGGCGATGGACTTCCTGCCCCAGGCCAACCGTCAGGCGCTCGGCGAGGATGTCGAGGGCCAGATCACCGCGACCGACAAGCACGTCATCGTGATCGGTGGCGGTGACACCGGTGCCGACTGCATCGGCACCTCGCACCGGCACGGTGCGAAGTCGGTCACCTCGCTGGAGATCATGCCGAAGCCGGGGGAGGACCGCGCGCAGAACCACCCGTGGCCGACCTACCCGATGCTCTACCGCGTGGCGAGCGCGCACGAGGAGGGCGGCGAGCGCGTCTACGCGGTCTCCACCAAGGAACTCGTGGACGACGGCAACGGCAATGTGAAGGCGTTGCGTCTGGCCGAGGTCCGCCAGGGCGACAACGGCTTCGAGGAGGTGCCGGGTTCGGAGAAGGAACTGCCCGCCGATCTGGTGCTCCTTGCGATGGGCTTCCTCGGACCCGAGGGCGAAGGTCTGCTCGAACAGTTGGGCGTGGAGAAGGACGAGCGCTCGAATGTCTTGCGGGACAAGCGCTTCGAGACCACCACACCCGGCGTGTTCGTCTGCGGTGACGCCGGACGCGGGCAGTCGCTCATCGTGTGGGCGATCGCGGAAGGCCGGTCGGCAGCGCGAGGGGTCGACGAATTCCTCTCCGGCACATCGGAACTGCCCGCGCCGATCGGTCCCATGGACCGGCCGTTGACCGTCTGATCCCGGTCACCCAGCAGCGAGACGGGGATGCCCGGTGGACACGATCCGCCGGGCATCCCCTGGTCCGTTGTCAAACCGGAAAAGCTACTTTCCGGTCACTGAGCGTAAATCGTGGTTTGTTCGAACAATCGCTAGGGTTTGCGTCATGCGCAGAGCGAAGATCGTCGCCACCATGGGTCCTGCAGTCGCCACTCCCGAGAAGCTCACCGAACTCGTCCACGCCGGCCTCGACGTCGCGCGATTGAACCTGTCGCACGGCAGCCACGAGGACCACGCCCAGATGTACACCTGGGTGCGCGAGGCGAGTGACGCCGAAGGTCACGCGGTCGCGATCCTCGCCGACCTGCAGGGCCCGAAGATCCGCACCGCACGCTTCTCCGGCGGCCCGATCACGGTCGAGAAGGGCGACACCTTCACGATCACCGTGGACGACGTCGACGGTGATCAGGAACGGGTGTCCACGACCTACAAGGGCCTGCCCGGCGATGTCGAAGCCGGCGACCGCATCCTGATCGACGACGGCAAGATCGAGCTGCGCGCGATCGAGGTGACCGACACCGACGTGGTGACCACCGTCGTCGAGGGCGGAAGGATCTCCAACAACAAGGGCATCAACCTTCCCGGCGTCGCGGTGAGTGTGCCCGCGCTGTCGGAGAAGGACGAGGACGACCTGCGCTGGGCGTTGCGCCAGGGCTGCGACATCATCGCGCTGTCGTTCGTGCGGGACGCCTGCGACATCGACCGCGTACACGAGATCATGGACGAGGAGGGTGAGACCCGCCCGGTCGTCGCGAAGATCGAGAAGCCGCAGGCGGTCGAGAACCTCGAGGCCATCATCGACGCCTTCGACGGTGTGATGGTGGCGCGTGGTGACCTCGGTGTCGAGTTGCCGCTGGAGGACGTGCCGATCGTGCAGAAGCGCGCGGTCGAGTTGTCCCGGATGGCGTCCAAGCCGGTCATCGTCGCGACCCAGGTGCTGGAGTCGATGATCGAGAATCACCGCCCGACCCGCGCCGAGGCCAGCGACTGTGCCAATGCTGTGCTCGACGGCGCCGACGCGATCATGCTCTCGGGGGAGACCTCGATGGGAGCGTGGCCGGTCGAGGCGGTCAAGACGATGGCTCGCATCATCGAGAGCACCGAGACGAACGGTTTCGACCGCATCCCGACACTGCCGGACGGCATCGCCCAGACGATGGGTGGCGCGGTCTGCAAGGCGGCTTCCGATATCGGCAACCAACTGGACGTGAAGTATCTGGTCACCTTCACCACCACCGGCGGGTCCACCAAGCGACTGGCCCGGCTGCGCAACGAGATCCCGATCCTGGCGTTCACCCCGGAGCAGCTGACCCGCTCGGAACTCGCGCTCGTCTGGGGCGTCGAGACCTTCCTGGTGCCGGCCGTCATGCACACCGACCAGATGGCGATGCAGGTCGACGAAACCCTGATCGCCGACGGGTACTGCGAGGAAGGCGACCTGGTGATCATCGTCGCCGGTTCTCCGCCCGGAATCCCCGGCTCCACCAACGCGATTCGCGTGCACAAGATCGGCGACGCCAAGAACGGCGTGGCTCCGGCGTACGGCTTCCACCAGGAGGGCGAAACCGATTCGTGAGCGGTCGCGCCACTGACGTATAGTGGCGCGGCGGTCCACTGCCGGGGTGGTGGAATGGCAGACACGGCGCACTCAAAATGCGTTGCTCGAAAGGGCGTGCGGGTTCAAGTCCCGCTCCCGGCACTTCTCGAATCGGGGCGAATCCCATGGGGGTTCGCCCCGATTCGTGTTCCTGTAGGTGGCTCGCGTGAGCGAATGGCTCACGTTTCAGGCGATACGGAACGCTTGAGATGATCACCACGATGTGACGTAAACCACCGACGCCCCACGGAAGATGCCGGACGACGAAGTCGTTGACACGTCCATGAAGAAGCTCGGCATCGTCGTCTCCAGCACCCGTCCGGCCCGCATCGGTCCGAAGGTTGCTGCCTGGGTGGAGTCGGTCGTCCCGGCAGGGGAGTGGGAGGTCGAGTTGCTCGACCTGTCGCAGATCGCGCTGCCCTTCCTGGACGAGGTCGACATGCCGGCGAACGGCAACTACGCGCAACCGCACACCAAGGCGTGGGCCGAGCAGGTTTCCGGCGTCGACGCGCTCGTCGTCGTCACCCCGCAGTACAACAAGAGCTTCCCGGCGTCGATCAAGAACGCGATCGACTTCCTGTACGCCGAGTGGCACGCCAAGCCGATCGCCCTGGTGGGCTACGGCTGGAGCGGCGCCGCGCAGGCGACCCAGGCATTGGCCGAGGTGCTCACGCATGTCAAGGCCGACGTCGTGGACCAGATCAACGTGGTCTTCAACGCCGACCTCACGCCCGAGGGCGAACTCACCGTCGGTGAGGACAATGCCGACCGACTTCGTCTGGCGCTCTCCGCGATGGCCCAGAAGCAGAGCCAGCAGCAGCCGGCTGCCTGATCCGGCAGCCCCACAGACCGGCCCGCGAACGTCGACCCCCCCTGGGCGTTCGCGGGCCTTCCTGTGTCCGCCGACAGTCCGCTGCCGCGCTCGGCTAGCGTTGAGCCGACCGAACGGAAGGACGCTCGTGGGACTCTTCGGCGGACGCGGCAAGGGTCGCGACAACCAGGCGGCACGCCAGACCGCGCGACAGGCTGAGGCGATCGCTCGCTTCTGGGCATGGTGGGCCGACGAAGGAATGGCGCGCAGCAGCAGCGCCCTCGCCGAGGGCGACCCCGGGCGCATCGTCGCCGACATGACCGGCCAGGTCGAAGCCGTCGCCGGCGAACTGTCCTGGGAGTTCGCGAAGAGCGATGAGTCCATGCACAAGCTCGTCGTGACCGCCGACGGCGACCCCGCGTTGCGTTCGACGGCACGACGATGGCTGGAAGGCGCACCGGAGTCGGACGTGTTCTGGTCGTACGCCGACGCGCGTCCGCCCATGCTCGACCTGTCCGATGCCGTCCTGAAACTGGACTCGATCGAGCTCGCATTGAACGAGACCCGGGTCGGCGTGCGACGTTCGGGTACTCGTGTCGACGTCCAGGTACACCACCCTCGTCTTGAGGAACTGGGAGAGCAAGGGCGAACCACGTTCTGCTTCCTGGCGGTCGACGCCGCCGTGGGGGAGACGATGACCGAGACCTGGATCGGCGAACTTCACCCGAGCCTCGTTCCACCGATGGACGGTTTCGGCCTCTCCGGTCTGCGCGCTGTCGTCCGGGACATGGCGCAGGAGTTCGAGGGCGCCAACTCCTGGGTGGCGCTGGAAGGCGTCAGCCAGATCGGACCGGTGCGGGTGCTCGCCCGCGTGCCGCTCGCGGCCGCGTCCGCACCCACGCTCGACCAGAGCGTGACGATCAGCGTGACCTACACCGGCGACGCCGAAGGTCTGCCCGACGAAACGGTGCAGCGTGACCTGATGGCGTTCCGTGATCACCTGTCGGAGCGGCTCGAGGGCCAAGGTGAGCTGGTCGCGATCGTCATGGCCGGATCCCGGTGCCAGTACCACTTCTACGTCGACTCGACCCGGACCGGTGCAGCGCAACTGGAGGCTGCGGCGTCCGGCCGTCCGGGTCGGGTGGAGACCCACATCGAGGACGACCCGGGCTGGGCCAACGTGGCCCACCTGCGGGGCTGAGTTCACGCCGATCCGCGACGGATCTCACAGCTGCCCTGATCCCTTCCGGGTCGAGCCGGGGGCTCGGCCTCGATACCCTGGCCCCATGCCTGAAACTGCCGCCGTTCCTGCCGGCGTGTCCGCCCCGCTGCGCATCGTGGTCGCCGAGGACGAAGCGATCATCCGGCTGGATCTGGTGGAGATGTTGCGGGAGGCCGGACACGACGTCATCGGCGAGGCCGGCGACGGTCGCAAGGCCGTGGAGTTGGTCGGCGAACTGCGCCCGGACCTCGTCGTGATGGACGTGAAGATGCCACGCCTGGACGGCATCAGCGCTGCACAGGAGATCGGCGGCGCAGGACTGGCGCCGGTCGTGATGCTGACCGCGTTCAGCGACAAGGAGCTCGTCGAGCGGGCCTCGGAAGCCGGCGTCATGGCCTACGTGCTCAAACCGTTCACCGCGGACGACCTGCGCCCGGCGATCACCGTCGCGGCCGGCCGTTGGGCCGAGCGCAAGGCGCTGGAGTCCGAGGTCGCCGACCTGTTCGAGCGGTTGGAGACCCGCAAGGCCGTGGACAAGGCCAAGGGCGTGCTGATGAAGTCGCTCGATCTCGACGAGGCCGAAGCCTTCCGGTGGATCCAGAAGGCCGCCATGGACCGTCGTCTCGGCATGCGTGAGGTGGCGGACGCCGTCGTCGCCGGCGCCGCGCAGCCCAAGCGCTGACGACGCCGTTCCGGGCGTCCGTCCCACTGCGGCTTCGCTTCGGACACTTGGTAACGAACAGGCTTCATTCCGCTGATCCCGGTGCGGCCCGTGTCATACCGCACTAGTGTTCCGAACGCCCGTCAGGCGCGCGATTCCCGTGCGGACGGCGGGCGATCAGCGCACGTGCCGCGGTGGCACTCGCATGACCCATGGAGGACTTCACTGTGTCCCGGACTCTGAAGACTGCGGCGGCTCTCGCCGCTTTGTCCCTGACCATCGCCGGTTGCGCCAACAAGGAAGGCGGCAACGAGGGCGGCGGTGGCGGTAGCGCCGAGGGTCTGAAGACCCTTCAGGCCCAGACCAGCATCGACGTTCCGAAGGACGCGCTGAAGGCTGCCGGTGACGGCAAGGCCAAGTGCGCCGCCGGCACCACGATCGCCTTCATCGGTGCGATGACCGGCGACAACGCCCAGCTCGGAATCAACGAGTACAACGGCGTCCAGCTCGCGATCAACGAGCACAACAAGTCGAACAAGGACTGCCAGGTGCAGTTCAAGAAGTACGACACCGAGGGCGACCCCACCAAGGCCACCGGCCCGGTCACCCAGGCCGTCGGCGACAAGAACATCGTCGGTGTCATCGGTCTGCCCTTCTCGGGTGAGAGCAAGGCCACCGGCGCGATCTTCGAGCAGGCGGGCCTCGTCCACATCACCCCGTCCGCGACCAACCCGGGACTGACGGGCAACGGCTGGAAGACCTTCTTCCGTGGCCTGGGCAACGACAACGTCCAGGGTCCGGCTGCGGCCATCCTGGCCGAGAAGCTCGGCGCCAAGAAGGTCTACCTGGTCATGGACGACTCCGACTACGGCATCGGCCTGGGTGGCACCGCCAAGAAGGCGCTCACCGAGAAGAAGCTGCTCGCCGGTGAGGACAAGGTCACCACCAAGCAGAAGGACTTCAGCTCCACCGTCCAGAAGATCGTCAACTCCAAGGCTGACGCGATCTTCTACGCCGGCTACTACGCCGAGGGTGCGCCGCTGAACCAGCAGCTCGTCGCCAAGGGCTTCAAGGGTGCCTTCATCGGACCCGATGGCGTCAAGGACGACCAGTTCATCAAGTTGTCCGGTGACTCGAGCAAGAACGCCTACTTCACCTGCCCCTGCATCCCCGGTGAACTGATCCCCGACTTCGCCTCGGCGTACAAGGGTGTCGCCAACGCGGCCCCCGGTACGTACTCGGTCGAGTCCTACGACGCGGCGGCGATCCTGCTGGCCGGTCTGCAGAAGGGCAACACCGACCGTCCCAAGCTGCTCAACTTCGTCAAGACCTACGACGGTCAGGGCCTGAGCAAGAAGATCAAGTGGGACGACAAGGGTGAGCTGTCCGACCTGGCCGTCTACGGCTACAAGGTCGACGGCGGCAAGATCGTTTCTGTCGGCAAGCTGGACTGATTTCGAGATCGGTCCGAATTCACCAACGAGCGAGGGCTTGTCTGCAACCGCGGACGGGCCCTCGCCCGGTTTCATGAAATGAGGCTTGCATGACAGCCCTCCATTCGGTGGTGCCCGCGCTGTCCGCGCTCGCGTCCGCCGACGAGAACACCTGGATCAGCTTCCACTGGCAGGAACTGGCCGACAACTTCTGGAACGCCACCTTCGACGGCCTCACCTTCGGCGCCATCTACGCGCTGGTCGCCCTGGGCTACACCCTGGTGTACGGCGTCCTGAACCTGATCAACTTCGCCCACTCCGAGGTCTTCATCGCCGGCGCCTATGCGGTGGTGTTCACCCTGACCGCGCTCGGCTTCGGAGCGTCCGTCCCCAATCTGGGATGGCCGGCCATCATCGGCAACCTGCTGCTGGCGTTGGTCATCGCGATGGTGGTCTCCGCGCTGGTCGCGCTCGCGGTCGAACGCATCGCTTACAAACCGTTGCGGGCCCGCAACGCCCCTCGCCTGGTCTTCCTGATCACCGCGATCGGCATGTCCTTCGTCATCCAATACGCGTTCTTCTGGTGGCGCGGCGCCGTCGCGGAGCCCTCGGTGACGATGTTCAAGGACGAGGCGATCTTCGAGGTCTTCGGCTCCACCATCCCGCTGTCGTCGCTGATCATCGTCGGCGCAGCGGTGCTGATGATGGTTGCGGTCGACCAGCTGATCCGCCACACGCGCGTCGGACGGGGCGTGCGTGCCGTTGCGCAGGATCCCGACACCGCAACCCTCATGGGCGTCAACCGCGAGCGCATCATCATGATCACGTTCGTCATCGGTGGTGCCCTCGCCGGCGCAGCCGCACTGTTCTACGTGATGAAGGTGCCCGCCGGCGTCCAGTACAACGGCGGATTCATCCTCGGCATCAAGGCCTTCACCGCCGCCGTGCTCGGTGGTATCGGCAACATCCGTGGAGCGCTGCTCGGTGGTCTGCTGCTCGGCGTCATCGGCAACTACGGCGCGTGGCTCCTGGGTAGTGCTCAGTGGATCGACGTCGTCTCGTTCGTCATCCTGATCATGGTGCTGATGGTTCGCCCCGACGGCATCCTCGGATCCAACCTGGGGAAGGTACGCGCATGAGAATCACCCCGCGAAGTTCTACGCTCCTGCGTCGCTCCGATACGTTGCGAGGACCCCGATGAGCACCCCGATCCCGGACGCAGCCGCGTCCCAGGCCAAGGCCGACGAGCAATCGGAAGAGACCCGCAAACCGACTCGCTTGGAGGGCCTGTCCCGCTGGTGGAACGGTCTGGAGCGCTGGCAGCAGTGGTGCGTCCTCGCGGTCGCGGTAGCGCTGCTCTACCTGCTACCGATCCTCAATCCGCCGCTGCTGTCCACCGAGAGCGCCGGTTACAACTTCCCGCTGGCCTGCTTCGACGCGGCCCGGTTCGCGCTCGTCGCGCTCGGCCTCAACGTCGTGGTCGGTCAGGCCGGTCTGCTCGACCTGGGGTACATCGGCTTCTTCGCGGTCGGGTCGTACGTCGCGGCGCTGTGGACCAGCCCGGACTCCACCATGGTGAAGATCCCTTACCTGGCCACTTTGCCGCTGGCGATGATCGTGACCGGCATCGTCGGCATGTTGATCGGCATCCCGACGCTGCGCCTGCGCGGTGACTACCTGGCGATCGTGACCCTCGGCTTCGGAGAGATCATCCGCCTGCTGGCGACGATCATCCCGGCGCTGAAGGGCAACACCGGCTTCCAGAGCATCGGTCGCCCCCCGGGCACCGATGACAAAGGCGTGCCGATCTTCGTCCAGAGCAACGGAACCGCTTGGTACTGGCTGATCCTGACGGTGATCATCATCGTGATGCTGCTGCTGGGCAACCTCGAGCGCTCGCGCGTGGGTCGTGCCTGGATCGCCATCCGTGAGGACGAGGACGCGGCCGAGGTGATGGGCGTGCCGACCTTCAAGTTCAAGATGTGGGCGTTCTGTCTCGGCGCGGCGCTCGGTGGTCTGTCCGGTGCGATCTTCGCCGGTCAGGTCGGCTTCGTGAACAACCAGAAGTTCGATGTGGCGACCTCCATGTTGTTCATCGCGGCTGTCGTCATGGGCGGTGCCGGTAACAAGTTCGGAGCGGTCCTGGGTGGAATCTTGGTGTCTTACTTGCCGATTCGATTCATCTTCATCGCGGAGCAGAAGTACCTCGTGTTCGGCATCCTGCTGGTGCTGATCATGATCTTCCGACCGCAGGGTCTGTTCGGTGCCCGTAACCACCTGCTCGCGTACGGCAAGAAGGCCAAGCGCGTAGCGGCACGGTTGCGCCGGGACCCAGGACACGGCACAGAGCAGGAGGCCACCTCGTGAGCGAGAACACCCACAACGTGATCGGCGGGGAGCCCGGCGACGGTCCCGAACGCCAGACGTACACGCCCGGCCACCTCGGTCTGGGCAAGGGCGAACCGGAGAACGAGCACGAACTGCTGGACGAGGACGCGCACCCGGCGCCCCCGCCGCCGCCGGATTCGGAGGCGGCACAGATCGTCGAGCTCGACCGCACGATCGCGGTCGAGGTCGGCGAGAAGCTGGTCGAGATCGACAACCTGACGGTCAAGTTCGGTGGTCTGACCGCCCTCGACAGCGTCTCGTTCGACATCAAGCGCGGCGAGATCCTCGGTCTGATCGGCCCGAACGGTGCCGGAAAGACGACCTGCTTCAACGCCATGACCGGTGTCTACAAGCCGGCGAGCGGAGGTGTGTTGCTCGAGGGCAAGTCGGTGCTTGGTCTGAAGAAGAACGCGATCACCCGCGCCGGCTTCGCCCGCACTTTCCAGAACATCCGCCTGTTCGGTGAGATGACCGCTCTGGAGAATGTCGTCGTCGGTCTGGACGCCCGGCACAAGACCAGCGTCTTCGGCGCACTCGTGCGTTCGCCACGGCACATCCGTGAGGAGAAGTCGGCGATCGAGCACGGCATGGCGCTGCTGGAGTTCGTCGGCATTGCGGACAAGGCCCAGGAACTGTCGCGCAACCTTCCCTACGGCTACCAACGCCGTCTGGAGATTGCGCGCGCCCTGGCGACCGAGCCGAAGCTGCTGTGTCTCGACGAGCCGGCCGCGGGCTTCAACCCGGCGGAGAAGGAAGAGCTCATGGAGCTCATCCGCACCATTCGGGACGAGGGTTACACGGTGCTGCTCATCGAGCACGACATGAAGCTGGTCATGGGTGTCTGTGACCGCATCGTGGTGCTGGAGTTCGGCAAAAAGATCGCCGATGACGTACCGAAGGCGATCCAGGCCGACCCGGCCGTCATCGCTGCGTACCTGGGAGTGGAGGACGACGAAGATGGCGTTGCTTGAGATCAAGGACCTCGGGGTCCACTACGGCAGGATCCAGGCGCTGCACGGCATCTCGATCGACGTGAACGAGGGCGAGATCGTGTCGCTGATCGGCGCCAACGGTGCCGGCAAGACGACGACGATGCGTGCCATCGCCGGCTTGCTCAACTCATCGTCCGGCTCGATCACCTTCGACGGCAAGGACATCACCAAGGTCCCCGGTCACTCGCGGGTCGGCCTCGGCATGTCTCTCACCCCCGAAGGGCGCGGTGTGTTCCCGGCGATGACCGTGCTGGACAACCTCGACATGGGAGCGTACGCGCGCAAGAAGAACCAAAAGGAGTACGACCAGGACCTCGAACGGGTCTTCACGTTGTTCCCGCGGTTGAAGGAGCGCGAGAAGCAGGCCGGCGGCACGATGTCCGGTGGCGAGCAGCAGATGCTCGCCATCGGCCGCGCGCTGATGGCCCGCCCGAAGCTGTTGCTGCTGGACGAACCCTCGATGGGCCTCGCCCCGCAGTACATCAAGCAGATCTTCAACATCATCAAGGAAGTCAACAGCCAGGGCACCACGGTGCTGGTCGTGGAGCAGAACGCCAACCAGGCGCTCAAGATCGCCCACCGGGCGTACGTGCTCGAAACCGGCTACATCACCCGCGAGGGCGCCGGCGCCGAGCTCGCGGCCGACCCCGCGGTGAAGGCTGCCTACCTGGGCGCTGACTGACCCACTCGACGCGAAAGTCCGCGGAACCACGACGTCAGGTCGCCGGTTCCGCGGACTTTCGCATTCGTCAACGCAGCGCGATGACGAGTTGGGTCAACAGGGGAGCGACGATCAACGCCGGCAGCATGTCTCCGACCGCGATCTGACGGATGTTCAACAGCCGCAAGCCGATCGCGATCAACATGACCCCACCGGTGGATGTCAGTGCTGCGATATGGGGGTCGGGCAGCACGGAGCCGAGAAGGAACCCGGCGAGCGTGAGCCCTCCCTGGACGACCGCCACCGAGACCGCCGACATCAGGACGCCGACTCCGAAGGTCGACGCGAAGGCCATCGCCGCGAAACCGTCCAGGACGGACTTCAGCACGAGTTGGTCGATGCCGCGTCCGAGTCCGTCGTTCAGGGAGCCGAGGATGGTGAGTGGCCCGACGCAGAACAACAGGGACGCGGTCATCCAGCCCTCGATGAAGCGCTCGCGAGCCGAGCCGGCATCGGCGTCGACCTGCTCCTTCGGCATCCGGTCGGCGATCCGGGACTGGATGCGCCCGGCCACCGATTCCAGTCGGTCCTCGATCCGCAGGATGCTGCCCGCGATCCCGCCGATGAGCAACGCCCCGAGCACGATCAGCAGGGGAGCACCGCTGCCGACGGCATCGGCCAGTCCGATGTCCGTCACCATCATCGCGTTCAGGCCTGCCGTCAGCAGAGTGACCAGGCCGAGACAGTCGGTGACCACGGAGCGCGTGTGTTCGGAAAGCCGGTGCCCCACAAGCATCCCCAACACGGCACCGATGACGACCGTCGCGACGTTGATGACGGTGCCGAGACCAGGAAAGACTGTGCTCACGAGCGGTAACGCTAGTCCGACGGAGCAATCTGTCGGATTCTTGTTCCACGCCGAACTGAACAGGCGTACTGTTCCGGTCGGAAGGTGAACCCTCAACGATCCGGAGAAGACACGAAATGGCGCGTTCGTCCGTGCGTGCGGTGCGGCCCGGCTCGGCCGACCTGGTGGACCTCGAGCAGTTGTGGATCGACTACCGGGTGTCTGCCGGGCAGACCCGCGAATGGGCTGCCCGGATGGTTCGCGACGGCCGGCTGCGGGACGCCGTCGAGCACAAGGACGTGCGAATTTTCCTGGCGCACAACGGGACCGAGGCCACCGGCTACCTGGTGCTGGTGCGCAACCCGATGAGCTCGATGAGTGACGAGACGTCCGTCTGGATCGATCAGATGTACGTGCTTCCCACGCACCGACGCACCGGCGTGGCGCGCTCCCTGCTGGCCGTCGTCCCGCTCGCCGCCGAGAGCATCGGGGCCGGCGTCGTCACCGCTGCGGTGCCCGCTGCGCAGCGTGACATCAACCGATTCTTCGCCCGGCTCGGGTTTGCCAGCACGACCACCCTGCGATCGACCTCGGTGGCCGCGCTGCGTCGCCATCTCGAGCCCGAACTCGCGGCCGAGCGGGCGGGAGGACAGTCCGTCGTCCGGCTGCGCCGTTCCATCCGTGGCCGCGCCCGCACCAAGACCGCGACCGCCCGCAACGCAGGCTGAACGCAAAAGTCCGCAAAACCCGCTTGACCCACGAGTTCTGCGGACTTTCGCCCTGTTAGGGCGTCACTGTGCCTTGGTCGGCGCGTCACGCAGCATGCACGTGATGCGGCTGGTGCAGACCCGGCGGCCCTCGTCGTCTGTGATCGCGACGTCGTAGGACGCCACCGTGCGGCCGAGCGAGATCGCCGTCGCCGTAGCGGTGACGAATCCGCTGCGGACGCCGCGGTGATGGGTCGCGTTGATGTCCAGCCCAACCGCGGCGCGTCCTTCGCCGGCGTGCAGGGCCGAGCCCACCGATCCGACCGTCTCGGCCAGGACGACGCTCGCGCCGCCGTGCAGCAGGCCGTAAGGCTGGGTGTTTCCCTCCACCGGCATCCGGGCCACGACCCGCTGCGGGGAGGCTTCGAGGAACTCGATCCCCATCCGTTCGACGAGCGTGCCGGCGTTCATCGCGTTGAACAGTTCGACCATCTCCGGGTCGGACATCGAGGAGGTGGTGGGGGCGGCGTGGTTGTCGGTCATGGGGCTTAGGCTGCCATGCGTGAAGAGATTGTTGTTGTTGGACGGACATTCCTTGGCGTATCGCGCCTTCTTCGCCCTCCCAGCCGAGAACTTCTCGACCACGACGGGGCAGCACACGAATGCTGTCTACGGCTTCACCTCGATGCTCATCAACGTCCTGCGTGACGAGGAACCGACGCACGTCGGCGTGGCCTTCGACGTCTCGCGCAAGACCTTCCGGGTGGAGGAGTACGCCGAGTACAAGGCCGGACGTTCGGCCACCCCGGACGAGTTCAAGGGTCAGGTCTCCCTGCTGCGTGAGGTGCTCGACGCACTGCGGATCACCTACATCGAGTCCGAGGGCTACGAGGCCGACGACATCATCGCCACCCTCACGACCCAGGCGGTCGACGCCGGTTTCGACGAGGTGCTGATCTGTTCCGGCGACCGGGACGCGTTGCAGTTGGTCAACGACAAAGTCACCCTGCTCTACCCGGTGCGCGGTGTCTCGGAACTTGCTCGCATGACACCGGCCGCGGTGCAGGAGAAGTACGGAGTTCTGCCCGAGCGCTACAGCGACCTCGCCGCGCTGGTGGGGGAGTCGTCCGACAACCTGCCCGGTGTCCCGGGTGTCGGTCCGAAGACGGCGGCCAAATGGATCGGCCTGTACGGCGACCTCGCCGGCGTCGTTGCCAATGCGGGCGAGATCAAGGGCAAGGCCGGCGAGTCGTTCCGGGCCCACCTCGACGGGGTGCTGCGTAACCGCCGGCTCAACCAGTTGCTGCGCGATGTCGTGCTGCCCACCGATCCGGACGGTCTCGAGCGCCAGGTGTGGGACCGCCAGGAGGTGCACACCGTCTTCGACGGCCTGGAGTTCAAAGTGCTGCGGGACCGCTTGTTCGCCACGCTCGAAGCTGTGCAGGAGGAGGCCGAGGACGGAGTCGATGTCGAGGGCCAGGTGCTCCCGCCGGGTGAGGTGGCCGAATGGATCGGGGAGCACCTCAGCAGCGGGGTGACCGCCGGCGTCGAGGTCATCGGGCGCTGGGCGCGCGGCGCGGGCGAGGCCGAAGCGATCGCCATCAGCGCCGACCACAAGGCGGCCTACCTCGAGCTCGCGACGCTTGAGCCGCGAGGCGAGGTCGCTGTGCGGGAATGGCTTTCGGACGCTGCTCGACCGAAGGTGATGCACGACGCCAAGCCGCAGGCGCAGGCACTCGTGGCCAGTGGGTTGCCGGTCGAGGGCATCGTGAACGACACGGCGCTGTCGGCTTACCTGGTGCGTCCTGACCAGCGTTCGTACGACCTCGCCGACCTCGTCCTGCGCTACCTCAAGCGCGAACTGCGGGCCGACGCCGAACCCGCCGCGCAGGGGATGCTCGACTTCGGCGGCACCGACACCGAGGCGCACGAAGCCATGGTGCGGGCCGCCGCCGTTGCCGAACTCGCCCAGGCATTGGAGACCGAACTCGACAACACCGGTGGAGCGCAGTTGCTGCGCGAGGTGGAGCTTCCGCTGACCGGTGTGTTGGCCTCGATGGAGCGCACCGGTATTGCGGTCGACGCCGACGCGATGCAGTCGCTGGAATCGGAGTACGCCGACGGTGTGCGGCAGGCGCAGCAGGACGCGTACGACGCGATCGGCGGCGAGCAGATCAATCTCGGCTCGCCCAAGCAGTTGCAGGTCGTGTTGTTCGACCAGTTGGGCATGCCGAAGACCAAGAAGACCAAGACCGGCTACACCACCGACGCCGACGCACTCACCGACCTGTACACCAAGACCGAGCACCCGTTCCTGGAAGCACTGCTGCGGCACCGCGACTGGTCACGCCTGCGGGTGACCGTCGAGGGTCTGATGAAGTCCGCCGCCGACGACGGACGCATCCACACCACCTACCTGCAGACCGTCGCCGCGACCGGCCGGCTGTCCTCGGTCGACCCGAACCTGCAGAACATTCCGATCCGCACCGAGGCCGGCCGCCGGGTGCGCGAGGTGTTCGTGGTGGGCGAGGGTTACGAGTCATTGATGTCGGCCGACTACAGCCAGATCGAGATGCGCATCATGGCTCACCTGTCCGGCGACGAGGGGCTTATCGAAGCCTTCCGCACCGGCGAGGACCTGCACCGATTCGTCGGGGCACGCGTCTTCGGCGTGGAGCCTTCCGATGTCACCCTCGAGATGAGGTCGAAGGTCAAGGCGATGAGTTACGGGTTGGCGTACGGCTTGTCCGCATTCGGCCTGTCCAAGCAGCTCACGATCAGCACCGGTGAGGCGAAGGACCTCATGGACGAGTACTTCAAGCGGTTCGGTGGCGTGCGCGACTACCTGCGCTCGGTCGTCGACGACGCCCGGGTGGTCGGTTACACCGAGACGATGCTCGGCCGGCGCCGGTACCTGCCCGACCTCACGTCCGACAACCGTCAGCGCCGCGAGATGGCCGAGCGGATGGCGCTCAATGCACCGATCCAGGGTTCGGCCGCCGATGTGGTGAAGATGGCGATGCTCGGTGTGAAACGCGCGCTCGATGACACCGACCTGAAGTCACGGATGCTGCTGCAGGTGCACGACGAACTGGTGCTGGAGATCGCGCCGGGCGAGCGCGACCAGGTCGAGGATCTCGTCCGTCGTGAGATGGGCGCAGCGATCGAGATGGACGTGCCGCTCGACGTGAGCATCGGGGTCGGCCACTCCTGGCATGCCGCAGCGCACTAGTCGGGCCCACCTCCGATGCGTGATGGTCTCCGGGGGAGGACACCCCTTCGCTGACCTGGATCAGGCCGGGGAGGCCTGCCGAGCGCGCCTACTGGTGGCTCGCCGACGCAGGTTGCGGATGAAGTAGCCGACGGCGAAGGCCACGATCACCAACGCGCCGACCATGCAGACGGCGACAATCTGGGCTGCGCTGTCGTGCCAGACGTAGACGACCGCCACACATTCGGCGACGACCACGGCCCAGGTCAGGGCACCGAGCACGTGGCCGTCGGCCGCGACGTCGGCGAACACCCACACCTGCGCCAGTGCCCACAGCACCCCGAGGCAGGTGTAGGCCAGGGTCAGCGACCCGTAGGCGCGATACTCCGTGCCGCCGGCAGTGGCGATCCAGAAGCCCGGCGAGATCGACACCACGGCAATTCCTGCCGCACCGATGGCCAGCACCGCACCGGTCGCCATGAACAGTGCTCGCGTCGAGCCACGCCGACTCATCCGCGGCACGATCAGCACGGCGAGGAACTGCGACATCCAGCACATTGCGCGACCGAAGTTGGCGGCAAGGGCAAGACCTCCCGTTTCGTGCTGGGTCAGGAAGTGACGCGCCAGGATGACATCGATGCTGGTCAACGCGAAGAACGCGGCAAGAGTGCCGTTGGAACGCAGCGCGACGGGCAGCAGGTGCCAGCCTGTGTGCGACCAGCCACGCAAGCGGTCCCGACACGCGAGCCAAGCGACGAGCGCCGGCAGGGACCATGCCACGAAGGTGAGAGCGAAGATGCCGGTGAGTTGCTGGTCGAACACGCCCGCGATGACAGCGGCGGCCAGCCGGGCCACGCCGGCGAGCGCGAACACTCCGGCGACCGTGCGCACGCGGTTGATGCTCAGCAGCGCCCCCTGATAGCAACCCGCCAGCATCATCGGGACCGCGGTCAGACCCACGAGGATCAGCGGTGCCACACCGTCCAGGTGCAGCAGGTCGGCAGTCACCGGCGCCGTGAGGGTGACCAGCAGCGCCATCACCGTGCCGGTGAGCGCAGCCAGGGCTGTTGCCGTGGTGGAGGGTGAGCCAGGCGCGTGGTGGGCCGGCTGACGGGCGACGACCACCTGGAAGGCGCTCATCGGCACAGCCATCAGAACCAGGATGCTGGCCAAGGCGGTGTATCCGCCGAACTGCTCCGGGCCCAGTGATCGGGACAAGATGACGACCAGCAGGTAGGAGAAGACGTTCGACAGCGCCATCGCGACGCCCAGGATGGAACTGTTGCGCAATGTCGCACGACGGGTGCTCAATGGTCGAGCGCGAGCAGTCCGAGCATCGTTGCTCACTGTGGATCTCGCTGTCGAAGTCGCACTGGACACCTTTGTCGGGGGACACGCTCGGTGGATCGCCCAAACGTTCGGTTGACCAACGTACCCGCCGGTTATAGTTGACTGGCTCACAGTCGTGGGCGAATCGACGCGAACAGCGAAACCCCTTCCGTGAGTCAGACAGCCCGCCTCCGGTGCATCGGCGCCGTGTGCGCCCTGCTCGTCGCCCTGGTCGTGCTCGGGCCTGCTCTCGGTCGCGGTTATCTGCTCCGCGTCGACATGGTCTTCGTGCCGCGACTGCCTTTCGACGCACACGTGGCCGGCGTGGACGGGTCCGTTCCGCGCGCGGTGCCGTCCGACGCGGTTGTGGCGGCGTTGTCCCTGCTGGCTCCGGGATGGGTCGTCCAGAAGATCTTGCTGGTGGCCGGCTTCGTCCTGCTGGGTGCCGGCGTGGCGGGCTGGATGAGAAGTCCCGTGGGTGTCGCAGCAGCGAGCGTTGCCGCGACCTGGTCGCCGTTCATGGCACAACGTCTGGCGATGGGGCACTGGCCCTACCTGCTGGGGTATGCGTTGCTTCCCTGGGTGGCCCGGGCCGCCGACCAGGCGCGACGCGGCGAGCCTGGCGCGCTCACCCGTTTGGGGTGGTGGCTGATCGCCGCGGCGGCCACCGGGTCGACCGGAGCGTTGATCGCCACGCTGCTTGCCATGTGCGTCCTGATGGTGCCCATGCCCCGACGGCAACGGCTACCGCGCAGGTCGCTCGTCGCCGTGCTGGCCCTGGTGGTCGCCGTCAACGCGACGTGGTGGTATCCGTCGTTCTTCCTGGCCAGGACGCTGCCCGCTGACCCGGAGGGAGTGCGAGCGTTCGCCGCCGGTGCCGACACCCCGTTCGGGGTGCTGGGTTCGGTGCTCACGGCCGGGGGTATCTGGAACAGCGAGGTCTGGTTCGCCACGCGTGCCCTGTGGCTGCCGTCCGGGGTGGCCTTGATCCTCGCGATCGTCTGCCTGCTGAGTGTGTTGTACCGGGTACGGCTCGGTGCAGACCCGGCGTTGATCGGCACACTCATAGTCGCCGTTGTCGGTCTGGCCCTGACGCTGTTGGGGGCCTTCCCCTGGTCCCGCCCGGCAATGGTGTGGTTGGTCACCGAGTTGCCCGGTGGGGGGCTGCTGCGCGATACGCAGAAGCTGCTGGCCCCGCTGGCCATGCTGTTGGCGATCGGCGCGGGATACCTGGCGCAATCCGTCAGCGCGAGCGCTGCTCGGCTCGGGGTCCATCGCGTCCTCGCCTGGCTCACCGTGGCGAGCGCGGTCCTGTGGCCCGTCGCGACTTTGTCCGATCTGGCGTGGGGTCATGGTGCTCGCTGGAAGGCGGTCGACTACCCCGCCTCGGTCGACACCATGCGTCGCACGATCGATCGTCTCCCCGCCGGCGCGGTGGCCACGATGCCGTGGAACTCCCACCGGTCCTACGGGTGGAATCCCGGCGCGATCGTGCTCGACCCCTGGCCCCGGTTGTTACCGCGTCGCGTGCTGGTCAGCGACGACCTACGCGTCTCCGGACGTCTGGTACACGGCGAGGACCCGTACCTGGCACGCGTCAGTACTGCCGTCGACCAACTGCAGGGCGGCAGATCCGTGGCCGACGGCGCCGTGTTGCGCGCAGCCCTGCAGGAGGCGGGTGCGAGCTATGTGCTGGTCGAGCTCGACCAGCCCGGCGCGAGGGAGAGCGTCTTCCCTGCGATGGGTGCGACCTTGGTGCAGCGGGTCGACGGTCTCGCGCTGTACCGCCTGCCCGATGCACCGACCACCTCTGCGGATCCGCGCACGGGTGCCCCTCCGTGGGCGGGTTGGGCCCTGGCAGGCGCTGCAGTGCTGGGCTGGATCGCCTTGCATGTGACGAAGACAACCGGTCGCCGCTGAGACTTTGCTATTCTGGATTGGATAACGAGAGTTCTTCTCTCGGCGACCAAGACCCCTCAAGGCGGAGCGGATACATGGCAGATCAGAGCAAGAAGCTCGTGTTCAACGTCGGCGGTGCGATCGCCGGAGTGATGCTGGCCGCAGTGGCCATCTTCGGCCTTGTGGAGCAGTCAACGGCCTCGCAGCCGCAGAAGTACAGCGAGAAGATCAACTACGGCCAGAACCAGTAGTCTTCTCCTCGTCGTTCCACAACACGTCCTCGCCGACATCGGCGGGGACGTGCTGTGCGTTGCCGGTGTGTGCAGCCAACAGCACCTGACGCAGGCGGACTGCTGAACGCTCCCAGTCGAACGATCCGGCCCACCGTTTGGCTGCCTCGCCCATTGCCGCGCGCCGGCACCCGTCGGACAGGAGCGTCCTGGTCGCTTCGACCATGTCGTCCAGATCGTCGGCGAGCACGCCGGTGCGCCATTGCCGAATCGAGTCCGTCGGTCCGCCAGCGGAGCGGAAGGCGACGGCAGGCACCGCGTGCAAACCCGCCTCGACGATCGTCAGGCCCCAGCCTTCCTTCGCGGAAGGCAGCAACATCACCCAACTGTGGGCCAGCAGACGATGCTTGCTCTCCTCGTCGACGAAACCATGGAAGACGACGGCGTCCGTCACACCACGGTCGCGGGCGTGGGCCACCAGCCGCTGCTGCCAGTAGCCGGCACCAACGATATCCAGTGCCAGGTCGGGATACTCGTCGCGCAACCGGGCAAGAACATCGATCGCGTACTCCACCTGCTTGTGCGGCACCAGTCGGCACAGCACGATCAGCCGCGGCGTCGGGCTCGGGTGGATGGCTTCGTAACGTTCCATGTGTGTCGGCTTGTCGTTGCCGTTGTGCACCACCGTCACCCGCGAGGGATGCACGCCGAGGCCGGCGAGTTCGCGGCGGGTCGAGTCGGAGACGGTCACATACCGCGAGCGTCGGTAGACCAGGGGAGCGACCCGTGATTCCAGCAGCCAACCCAGTCGTCCCCAGTAACGGCCGAACACGGTCTCCCACTGGGCCCGGTGCAGATGGTGCAGCAGGTTGACCACGGGCAGCCGGGTGACCAACGGACTCCAGAACGGCAATCCGTTCTGCACGTCGATGATCACGTCGAAGTCGTGCCTGTGGCGCACGACATAAGCCAACCCGGCCGGGTAGCACGAGAAGTGGCCGCCGCGTCGCCGCACGTACACCGCACCATGCCGTGCCTGCGCGGACAGACCCTTGGCGCGGCTGGCGAAGATGGTGACCTCGTCACCGAGCGCGCAGAGGTGTTCGCTGGTGCGTTCCACGAACGCTTCCGAGCCGCCTGCCTCGGGGTGCTCGGCATCTCGCCAGGACAGGTAGAGAATTCGCAACGAGTGCATCCTGTCGGTCGGGAAGTCGGCGGCGGAATCGTCGATGCTGCAGTCGACGCCGACGGGAGGTGGGCCGGAGGTTCACCCTACCTCTTTTTGCTACTACCCAGTAGCATCGGGCGTTCCGCGGCGCGCCCGGGCCGGATCAGAGAGGGAACTAGCGAGACTATGGTTGCACGCATGTCCGAAAGAGGCCTGGGTCGTTCGATACGCCTGTTTCAGGCGTTCCGGGCCGAGCAGACCGACCCGGACCGTTTCTATGGTGAACTCGCCGATGACTCAGTCGCACTGCTGCGCGAATGGACTGAGTTGAGTGGGTGTTCCGTGCTCGACGTGGGCGCCGGCCCCTCCCAGTTCGCCGACGCCTTCATCGCCGCCGGAGCACGGTATGTCCCGATCGACTACGACGCGTCGGTGCCGTCCGTGCGCCGAGGCGGGGTGGTTGCCGACGGTGCTGCACTCCCGTTCGCCGACGGCAGTCTGGACGTGGTGTTCAGCAGTAATGTGCTGGAACACGTGGTCGACCCCGAACGGGTCGCCGATGAGATGGTGCGCGTGACCAGACCGGGTGGGGTCATTTTCCTGTCCTACACCAACTGGCTGTCGCCCTGGGGTGGGCACGAGACGTCTCCCTGGCACTGGACCGGCGGTGAGCGCGCCGCCCGTCGCTACGAGCGACGGCACGGTCACCCCCCGAAGAACCGGGTGGACGAGACGCTGTTCCGGGTCAGCGTGGCCCAGGGTCTGAACTGGGCCAACCAGTGCGCCGACGTGGACGTGCTGGCCGCGCGGCCCCGCTACCTGCCTGACCCCGCACGTGTCATTCTGCGGGTGCCCGGCGTACGGGAGTTCGTGACGTGGAACCTGCTGCTGATCCTGCGTCGACGGTGAGGCTGGGCCCGGGCCGCTGGATCGACCGGGCCGTCGTCCCGGCCTGCCTGGCACTGGTCGCGTGGTTGGTCCAGCCCGGACTCACGCAGCCCGACACCAAGAGCGACCTGACGATATCGCCCTGGCGATATCTGGGCCGTTCGATCGAGGCGTGGAATGCGCACACCGGCGTGGGGGAGTTGCAGAACCAGGCGTACGGCTACCTGTTCCCGATCGGGCCGCTGTTCGGCATCGGTGACAGCCTCGGGATGCCCGCGTGGGCGGTCCAACGACTGTGGTGGACGGTGCTCCTGCTGACCGCGTATTTCGGTGTCGAACGGGTCGTCCGCAGACTCGACCTCGGTGGACCAATGGCGGCCTCGATCGCCGGGCTGGCCTTCGCACTGTCCGCCCGCGTGATGACCGTCCTACCGCACATCTCGGTACAGGTCTGGCCGGCCGCGGTCGCCCCGTGGTTGCTCTTGGTGGCGATCCGGCAGGAGGAGCAGGTCGGGCGATGGCGTGAGCAGATGCGTGCGGCGGCGGCCACGGGCCTGTTGGCCGCAACACTCGGCGGAGTGAACGCGACGGTGTCCCTCTTCGCCCTGTGCGTACCGGCGCTGTACCTGGTGACCGGGCGGCGTCCGTGGCGCACCCTGCCGTGGTGGGTCGCGGGAACGGTGCTGGGGTCCGCCTGGTGGATCGGCCCGTTGCTGGTCCTGGGTCGGTACGCCTACCCGTTCCTCGACTTCATTGAGACCGCGAGGGCCACGACGTCGGTCACCACCACTTTCAACAGCCTGCGCGGCACCTCGCAATGGGTGGCCTTTCTGACCGACAGCACCCACAGCCCGGTGTGGGCCGGGGGATGGGTGCTCGCGAGATCGACCGTGGGCATCGTCGCCACGGCGTCAGTCGCCGCGCTCGGCGCGATGGGTGTCATCCGTCTGCGCGGTCATCTGGCCCGGTTTGCGCTCCTCAGCATCCTGTCGGGTGTGCTCTTCATGGTCCTCGGCCGCTCCGGTGACGCAGGCAGCCCAGTCGCCGGACAGGTCCAGAGTCTGCTGGACGGCGTTCTCGCGCCCTTGCGCAATGTGCACAAGGCCGATCCGCTCATCCGGCTGCCGCTTGCCCTCGGCTTGGCTGTCGTGACGAGCGGGCTGGCCCGATTACCGTATCCACGGCTGTACCGGGGACTGCTGGTCACCGGGGTCACCGGGGTCCTGTTCGTCTCGTTCACACCCCTGTGGAACGGCACCCTGGGGAGCCCGGCTGCCTACCAGGCGGTACCGACGCCATGGCAACAGGTCGCCCGAGAGACCGATCGCCTGGCAGCGGACCGCCACGGCAGCACACTGCTGTTGCCGAATGCCAGAGCGGCCCAGTACACCTGGGGCTCGCTGACCGATGAGCCGTTGTCGGCTCTCGCAACCTCTCCCGTGCTGTACCGGGCCGCAGCTCCGCTCGGCCCCCCCGGCGCGACCCGGGTGATGGATCGGATCGACCGCATGGGGGCCGACGGCGCTGCGCAGCCCCATCTCGCCGACGGACTGGCCCGGCTGGGAGTGCAGCGCATCGTGGTGCGGCGTAACTTGCATCCTGCGCAACAGGCGGTGCCTTGGCAGGCGGTGGAGCGAACGCTTGCCCGGTCTGCGAATATCCGGTTCGAGCGCGTGTTCGGCACCGGGCAGGATGCGCTGACACTGTGGTCGGTCATGCTCCCGGCGCCCAGTGCGCAGGTGTGGCCCGTGGGGTCGACTGTCACCGTCGCCGGCGCACCCGAGGACATCTTCCGGCTGGCCGACACGGGCTTGCTGAAGCCTGACCAGACGATGCGCATCGAGCCGCGCACACGCCCCGATGTCGTGACCGACACACTTCGCTGGCGCACCTACAACGCCGGCGTGCCCACGCAGTTCGCGCTGTCCTCGACACTGACCGCCGACGACAAGAGACCGCTGAAGGTCGGTCAGAAGGATCTACCACCGGCCGGGACGGCGAGTGATCAACCGTACCGTCGTTGGATCGGTCTGAAACAACTCACCGCCTCCTCCTCCGCCGGCGATCCGCTCAGCCGGGTCTACTTAGGCCCTGGTTACGGACCGGCGGCGGCGATCGACGGCGACCCCACCACGTCGTGGCTGACCGGCGATCACGGCTCGGTCGGCCGCCTCGAGTTGAGCCTCGCGCGGCCGCAGCGGCTGACGTCTGTCACCGTCCGGCCGACGCAGGGCGCATACTTCACCACGCCGGTGCGGGTGCGGGTCGACGCCGGCGGGGTCACGCGCACCGTCCGCACGACCCTCGGGCAACCGGCTCGGCTGCGGCTGCCTGCCGTCACCACCGACCGATTGACCATCACCATCACGGCGCCGTTGTGGGTGCCGGCGCCGATCATGGGGATCGCCGAGCTGGATGTCGCGGGCGTCGACCTCGGGTCGACGCTGCACCTCCCGCAGCCCATCGACCCGCGGACACAATCGGTGCTGCTCAGTCGCGACGAGGCAGGACCAATCAGCAATCCCGACAGTGGGGACGACGCGCCGGTGCTTCGTCGACAGTTGACCTTCACCACCGCCGGCCGGGTGCGGCCCGAGGTGTGGGTGCGGGCCGACGGGCTCCCGCCCGCGCAGACGCTGGGATGCGGTGGGGCCGGAACCTTGGAACTGAACGGGCAGAAGGTGCCGCTCTCGCTCACCGCGTCTAAGATCGAACCCAGTGGTGCCGCCCAGCTGCAGCGGGCCACACCGTGTACGAAGACGGTGCGGGTGGCGGCCGGGCAGGCCGATCTGACCGTACGTCCGGGCAAGGGCGTACGCGCGTCGGTCGTCACCCTGGCCCCTGACCGATCGGCCGACACCGCGCCCTCGAGCAAACGGCCGACACGGGCCCTGACCGCTCGGGCAGACGACCAGTGGGTCGTGGGGGCCGGTGGCGCGAGTGTGCTGAGTCTGCCGCGCGGGTACAACGCGGGCTGGGTCGCCACGACAGCGTCCGGAATGCGGCTGCGACCGGTCGAGGTAGAGGGCTGGAAGCAGGGCTTCCTGTTGCCCGAGGGCGGGCAGGAAACGGTACGGGTCGAGTTCGCCCCCCGATCGGCCAACCGCTGGGCGCTCGTGACCGGTGCGGTGCTCGTGGGTCTGCTGGCGCTGCTCTGGCTGATGAGCCTGCGCTGGACGCGAGTGGAGATGGACCCGGTCCGAAGTGCGCGTCACGCGCACCGCCCGGCCGGTCGCCGTCGGCTACGCAGGTTCGTCGGTGCTGGCTCGGCCTGCGCGGTCGCCACCATCAGTTGCGGACTCCCCGGCGTCGTGGTGGTCGTTGTGGCCTGCTCGGTGCCCCGACGTTGGTGGCCGCAGGCGGTTGCGACGTCGCTGGCGGGCGGCGGGGTCGTCATGGCAGCGGTGGCCGCCGCCGGTCAACCCGAGCCGGCCAATGTCATCGGGCAGCTGTGCGGGGCGCTGGTACTTGCGCTGCTTGCTCGTCGGCTCGGCGAAGGCGATGAGCCCAACGCAGGATCGGCCGCTCCACGCAAGTTACGGACAACCGAGCCAGCACCGTTGACAGACTGACGACGGCCAGCAGCGTCAACCAGAAGCCGTGGGTGAACATGTCCTTGTCCGCTACGAGAAAGACCACCTGAAGCGCCAGGACGTGCCACAGGAAGATGCCGTAGGTGAGGTCACCCGCGGTGCGCAGGCTGTTGTCGACGGCTGGGTCGCTCAGCTCCGGCAACGGCCGCGTCCCGGGGGCGGGGCGCACGGCGGCCAACAGGAGTAGACCGGCCAGCAGCGCATAACAGAACTCCTTGAGCGCCGCTTGGCCGGCGGTGAGTCCGGAGAGGTCGCGGGGACCGAGCAGAGGGCTCGAAGCGAACAGATAGACTAGGAGAGCCAGACCGAGGAAGGTGAGCGGCCGTTCGCTCGCCGCGCGGGTCGTACTGGTCAGCCAGCGGGGTAGGTCGCTGCCCAGATCGTGCCGGGTGTGTCGGGCGGGAAGGCTCAGCAGGCAGACAGCTGCACCCACCGCGAACCAGGCCGCATGCCCTACCGCCGAGAGTGCGAGCACACCGGCCCACGACGTGCCGTCGAGCAGCAAGGCCGCGCACATCCCTTGGACCACGATGCCACTGGCTGCGACGACGCCGACGGTGCCGAGCGCGGGCCGCAGCCCCTGATTCAGCCGACGGCCGAGCGCCAGCCCGAGGAATGGCACCATCACGTAGAACGTGAGTTCGGTGGTCAAGCTCCAGCTCTGGCTGAAGCCCTGGTACACGTGGTCGGCATACCCCTGGGCCAGCACAAGGTGCGACAGGACTTTTCCGAGGCCCCCGAGTCCGCCGGTCTGCGCCGGGAAAGCGGCCGCGACGGCGAGGACCGCAGCCAGCGCAAGGAGATAGGCCGGCAGGATGCGCGCGATGCGCACGATCGCGTAGCCTCCGAGAACCGGGGCCGGCCGGTCGCCCGCCCCGGCACGGATCCACGGCCGCAGGAGCAGAAAACTGGAGATCGCGAAGAAGATGGCCACCCCGCTGTCGCCTCGTGCGATCAGCCCACCGGAGAAATCCGTGGCGGCGGCACCGGTCCAGAAGCCGACGTGCGAGACGAGTACCAACAAAGCGGCGGCGGCGCGTAGTCCGTCCAGGAGTGGATATCGACCCACGCTATCGCCCAGCCCTTCCACGTCGCGCGCCTCAGGACGAGACCGCAGACCGAGATTATTACAGCTTGTGACGTAGATCGCACTTCCTGCTACTCTCCGGTAAACCTTGCTCACCACTGGGAGGCCACCGTGCGGAAATCCGCGATCGTCATTGGGTTCGGAGCCTTTTTCCTTACTCTTGCACTGCTTTTGAAGTTCTACGCCTACCCGCGACTCGCCGTCATCCCCAAGGACCAGAACACCTCGCAGACATTGCTGGATCCGAAGGCGAACTTCCTCGATGTCGCGTCGCTGAGTTTCAAGAAGGACGCCCCGATCCGCACCACAGCGACCGTCGTCGCGGACGCGAAGGCGGGCAAGAAGGTCGGCGACGATGTCCTGATCATCAACCAGTGGCAATACACCGACAGCGTCGAGAACGCCGAGAAGCAGGAGGGCGACAAGAGCAAGAACCCACCGATCTCGGCCACGGTGCAGAAGTACGCCATCGATCGCAAGACCGGTAAGACGCTGAAGTGGGAGGGCACCGAGCTCAACGGCGAGTCGGTCGATTACCAGGGCAGCTACACGATCAAGCTGCCGTTCGGCCTGGAGAAGAAGTCCTATCCGTACTTCGACACGACGCTCGCCAAGCCGGTCGACCTGGAGTACAAGGGCACCGAGAAGATCAAGGGCATGGAGACCTACAAGTACCAGGTCAGCATCCCCGAGACGGTCTTCAAGAAGCAGAAGACCCCGGGGTCGTTGTTCGGTCTGCCCAAAACCAGCCCGGCTCAGGACGCCGAGCGCTCCTACAGCAACGACATCACCGTCTGGGCCGATCCGGTCACGGGTGTCTTCATGAAAATGCAGCAGCACCAAGTGCAGAAGCTGACCATCCCCGACCACGACCCGGTCGTGGCGATGGACACCGTGTCGGTGATGGACGACAAGACGGTCAAGAAGAACGTCGATGATTACAGCAACAAGGGCGCTCAGCTCAACGCGCTCAGTGTGGCCCCGTGGGCGCTGATGCCGCTCGGAGTCATTCTGCTCGTGGTGGGGGCGCTCATGGCCATCATCAGCGGTCGCAGGGACGCGCGCCACTGGGGGTGATCGGTCGTCGACAGTGACGTCGACTCCGTCCGATCGCGCACTCTCCCTCCGCCGAGGGGCCGGGGTACAGCCCGGCCCCTCGGCGGGTTCACGATGAGCCGGCCTTCTTCGCGACGTAGATCGCGGTGCCCGGGATGACGCGTCCACGGGTGGGGCTCCATCCACCCCAGTTCTGATCGTTGCGTTCCGGCCAGGTGGGTTCGACCACGTCCTGCACCTGGAGGCCGGCGGTGACCAGTTCACGTATCCGTCCGCCCAAGGTGCGGTGGTGTTCGACATAGGTCACCAGGTCGCCGGCACGCTCGACGTACGGCGCGGTGTCGAAGTAGTCGTACTGCGCGACCAGGCCGGCCTCGTCCGGGACGTCGGGGAAGGCCCAGCGGGTCGGGTGCGTGGTGGAGAACACCAGTCGGCCGCCGGGCCGCAGCACGCGCGCCAGTTCGACCATGAGCGCGGCGGTGTCGCTGATGAACGGCACCGCGCCGTAGGCGGAGAACGCCAGGTCGAATGACGCGTCCGCGAAGGGAAGCCGAGCCGCATCGGCCTGGACGAGGGGGAGTGCGCGCTCCTGACGTTCGTCGATCCGGCGGCCGACCTCGAGCATGCCCAGGGAGATGTCAGAGGCCACGACGCGGGCGCCCTGGTCGTGCATCCACCGCCCGCCCTGCGCGGCGCCGGCCCCGAACTCCAGGACGTCGAGCCCGTCCACGGGACCGATGATCCGAAGTTCCTCCTCGGTCCAGCCCTCCGGTCCCCAGACGAGGTGTTCGTCGCGCAGGAAGGCCCCGTGCTCGCGGTAGTAGTCGTCCGCTTCGCCGTCCCACCAGGCACGTTGGGCGCGGGCGCTCTCCCGGTCATCGACCGTCCGGGTGCCGTCGCGGCCCGCCGCCTCGGACGTCGCGGTGTCGTCTGTGTTGGTCCGGTCATCGGTCGGGTCGTTGCTGCTCATGGGTCCTTTCGGAGTCGACATCTGTGGTTTTGCCCACTTCTTGCACAGCCGGTAGGGTGGAGGTGCATTTTCTTGTGCGTGCTCGACCTGTTCGCTCGCCTCGGTGAGCTGCCAGGGATCCAATCATTGTCCAACTCAACCGTCCACCAAAGGTTTCCTACTACATGACTACCGCCACTACCTCCCAGATCGCGATCAACGACATCGGATCCGAGGAGGAGCTGCTCGCCGCGATCGACGCGACGATCAAGCACTTCAATGACGGCGACATCGTCGAAGGTGTCATCGTCAAGGTCGACCGTGACGAGGTTCTCCTCGACATCGGTTACAAGACCGAGGGCGTCATTCCCTCGCGCGAACTCTCCATCAAGCACGACGTCGACCCGACCGAGGTCGTTTCCGTGGGCGATGAGGTCGAGGCTCTCGTTCTCCAGAAGGAGGACAAGGAAGGCCGTCTGATCCTGTCCAAGAAGCGTGCGCAGTACGAGCGCGCCTGGGGCACGATCGAGAAGATCAAGGAAGAGGACGGCGTCGTCACCGGTACCGTCATCGAGGTCGTCAAGGGTGGCCTCATCCTCGATATCGGCCTGCGCGGCTTCCTGCCCGCCTCGCTGGTCGAGATGCGTCGTGTCCGCGACCTGCAGCCGTACGTCGGCAAGGAGGTCGAGGCCAAGATCATCGAGCTCGACAAGAACCGCAACAATGTCGTTCTGTCGCGCCGCGCCTGGCTGGAGCAGACCCAGTCCGAGGTCCGCACCACGTTCCTCAAGGAGCTGCAGAAGGGCCAGGTCCGCTCGGGCGTCGTGTCCTCGATCGTCAACTTCGGTGCGTTCGTCGACCTCGGTGGCGTCGACGGTCTGGTGCACGTCTCGGAACTGTCCTGGAAGCACATCGACCACCCGTCCGAGGTTGTCGAGGTCGGTCAGGAAGTCACCGTCGAGGTGCTCGACGTCGACATGGACCGCGAGCGCGTCTCGCTGTCGCTGAAGGCGACCCAGGAAGACCCGTGGCAGCACTTCGCCCGCACCCACGCGATCGGTCAGGTCGTCCCGGGTAAGGTCACCAAGCTCGTTCCCTTCGGTGCGTTCGTGCGCGTCGAGGACGGCATCGAGGGTCTGGTCCACATCTCCGAGCTGGCCGAGCGCCACGTGGAGCTGCCGGAGCAGGTCGTCACCGTCGGCACCGAGTTGTTCGTCAAGGTCATCGACGTCGACCTGGAGCGCCGCCGCATCTCGCTGTCGCTCAAGCAGGCCAACGACGACGCCGCCGGTGCGAACGACTTCGACCCGACGCTGTACGGCATGGCCGCCGAGTACGACGACCAGGGCAACTACAAGTACCCCGAGGGCTTCGACCCGGAGACCAACGAGTGGCTCGAGGGCTACGAGAGCCAGCGCGAGACCTGGGAGGCGCAGTACGCCGACGCCCACGCTCGCTACGAGGCTCACCAGGCTCAGATCGAGGCTGCACGCAAGGCCGACGCGGAGGCTGTCGCCACCGCGCAGACCGCGCCGACCTCGTACTCCTCCGGTGGCGAGCAGGCCGAGGTTCCGGCCGAGGGCACGCTTGCTTCGGACGAAGCACTTGCTGCTCTGCGCGAGAAGCTCACCGGCAACTGAGGCTGATCAACAGCTGGAAGCCACGAAGGCCCGCTCACCGTTTCGGTGGGCGGGCCTTCGCCTTCCCCGGAAGTCCGCAACCTTGTCGAGCTGACCCGCGAGCTTCGCGGACAGTCGATGGAGAGTGTCAGCACGATGGCGGCGCTGACCCGCGCGTCCTGCGGACTTTCGGGGTCAGCCGCGGCCGAAGAGGGTGCCGCCGTTGACCTGGAGGATCTGTCCCGTGGTCCACCCGGAGTTGGGGGAGGCCAGGTAGGCGACAGCCTCGGCCACCTCCTCGGGAGTTCCCGGGCGCTTCATCGGGATCGGGGCGGTGCGGTTCTGCACGATGTCGGGATCGCGGGCGATGCGTCCGGCCCAGAACGGCGTTCCGGGAACGAACCCGGGCGCGACCGAGTTCACGGTGATTCCGTCGGCTGCGACCTGCGCTGCCAGGCTCAGCACCCAGGCGTTGACAGCGGCCTTGGCAGCGCCATACGCACCCGAACCTCGAAGTGCGGCAATGGAACTCATCGCGATGATCCGTCCCCCTGGACGCGGCATGTGGTCGAGGAGCGCTTGGGTGATCAGGACGGCGGAAAGGACGTTGCCGTCGAAGTCGGCCCGCCACGCCTGTGCGGTCTCGGTGAGGGTCTTCGCGCCGAGCCCGTAGTTGCCGCCGGCGTTCGCGACCAGCACGCCGATCGGTGCTCCGGTCTTCAGTTCGTGCGCGAGCTGCTCGACCTGTTCGGGAACAGTCAGATCGCAGGTGCGGGTCGCGATGCGCGCTCTGGGTGCGGCAGATCGCAGTTCGGCTGCGGCCGCGTCCAGAGGTTCTGCGCGGCGTCCGACGAGCACGAGGTCGGGATCCTCCTGCAGGAAGCGCTGCGCGATGGCCTTGCCGATGCCGGTGCCTCCACCGGTGATGACGATGCGTCGAGACGAGCCAGAAGTCATGCCACCAACCTAGAACCTGAACAGCGTCGATAACCTCGGCCCATGCGAATCGGGCTGACCGGCGGGATCGGATCGGGTAAATCGACGGTGTCGAAACTGCTCGCGGAACATGGTGCCGTGATCGTCGACGCCGACGCGATCGCTCGCGAGGTGGTCGAGCCGGGGACACCGGGGCTGGGCCTGATCCGTGAAGAGTTCGGGGACGAAGTCATCACCGCGGACGGAGTACTCGACCGTCCTGCGCTCGGCGCGATCGTGTTCGCCGACAGCGAACGGCGTCGAGCCCTGGAGGCCATCACGCACCCGCTCATCGCGGAACGGACCGCCGAGCTGTTCGCCCGAGCGCCGGCGGATGCGGTGGTCGTGCACGATATGCCGCTGTTGGTCGAACTCGGTCAGACGGACGGCTATCACCTGATGGTGATCGTCGACGTGCCCGAGGAGGTCCGACTGGACCGGCTGGTGGAGCAGCGTGGGATGAATCGCGAGGACGCGCAAGCCCGGGTCGACGCGCAGGCCACCGATGCGCAGCGTCGCGCGGCGGCGGACGTGTTGCTCGACAACTCCGGTTCCCCCGAGGAGCTGCACACGTCCGTGAATTCGCTGTGGGAGAACCGGATTCGGCCCTACGCAGACAACCTCACCGCCGTACGCGGCGTGCGGCGTCCGGACAGCGTCACCATTCGCGAACCGGATCCCGAATGGGCCGAGCAGGGGCGCCGCTGGTGCGCCCGCCTCGCGCACCAACTTTCGGCAGCAGGGATGAGCGAGGTGCAGGTCGATCACATCGGGTCGACGTCGGTGCCCGGGCTGGCCGCGAAGGACGTCATCGATCTTCAGATCCAGGTGCCCGATCTTGCTGTGGCACAGAGCGATTCGTTCGTTGGAGCACTATGGGGAGCAGGCGTCGTCGAGGTGCGTTCGAACCACGATGCGCCCCAACCGTGGGCGCCGGATCCCGAGCAGTGGCGCAAGTTCTACGCCAACGGCGCCGACCCGGCGCAGGTCGTGCACGTCCACATCAGGACCAACGGCGGTCCTGCTGCGACGGCGGCCTTGCAGTTCCGTGACTGGCTCCGCGCGAACGACGAGGAGCGGGACGCGTACGCCGAGATGAAGCGAGCCGTGGCCGCTGAACACCCAGGCGGCACGCAGGAGACCAAGCAGGACTACGTCCAGGCCAAGGAGCCGTGGTTCGCCGAAGCACTGCCGAAGGCGCGGGCGTGGGCGCAGACGTCCGGATGGAGGATGCCCGGCTAAGCCGCCTTGGCGCGCCGCGTGCGGTCGAGCCACTGCACGATCGGCGTGGCCGCCATGCCGTGCACGATCACCGACAGAGCCACCGTGAAGCCGGCGATCGACCAGAGTTCGGCCCCGTTGTCGACCTTGGCGTGCGAGGACGCGTAGGCGAGGTAGTAAAGCGTGCCGATGCCTCGCACGCCGAGGAAGGAAGTGGCCAATCGTTCGCGCGGCCCGAGCACTCCGTCGCCCGCTCGATCGACCTTGTGCGGAGTCCACAGCGCTACCCAGGCGGTCACCGGCCGGATGACGAAGATGAGCAGCACCCCGACGAGCGCCCCGGCCCAGGTCAGGTGCGCCAACATCCCGTCAGTCAGTGCGGCCCCCAGCATCAGCAGCACGAGCAAGGTGAACAGGTGTTCCAGCCGGTCGATTACGCCGTGCATGTGTTGGTGGTACTCGTGCGTTCGATCGCTCGCGCGCATGCACAGCGCGCACACGAAGACCGAAAGAAAGGCCCAGCCGTGCACCAGTTCGCCCAGGCCGTACGCGATCAGTGGGGCGGCGACGATCAGCAGCGGATCACCGATGTCGGCGAATCGGACGCTTCGCGGTGCCCGAAAGGCCAACTTGCCGAGCAGCGTGCCGACGACCCATCCCACGAACACTCCGATGAGCGTTCGCCCCACCAGTTCCCACGCGATCCAGGACGGCGCCCATGACCAGACCGACCCCGCCCCGAGCAGGGAGAGTCCGGCGACGACGAACGGGAAGGCGGCACCGTCGTTCAGGCCGGCCTCCGACGTAAGCGCGAAGCGCATCTCGTCGTCCTCGTCCAGACGTTCCTCGTCGTCGACGTCGACCGTCGGACCTTCGACCTGAACGTCCGAAGCCAACACCGGGTCGGTGGGTGCAAGTGCGGCGGCGAGCACGAGCGCGGCGCCCGGCACGAGACCGGCGAGCCACCAGCCCAGGACGGCCGTGACCGCGATCGCCAGTGGCATGGCGATGAAGATCAACCGCCAGGTGCTGTTCCACCTCTTCCACGTCTCACGACTGCGCTGCAACGGGCGGTCGAGGGCCAGGCCCACGCCGGTGAGTGCGATGACGATCGTGATCGTGGTGATCTGTTCGGTCAGCGCCGGGTGCTTCATCGGGTCCAGACTCACGCCGTCCGGCAGCGGGAGCATCCCGGCGGCCAGCCCGATCGTGAGCAACACGATCGGGCTGGAGATCGCCCGGTTGGCCGTGATGCGGGGCAGCAGCAGACCGACGAAGAGGGCGATTCCGATGATCAGATATGCAGCTGCGATGTAGGTGGACGCACTCATGCGGGACGCAGCTGATCGGTCATCGGATCAGTCTGTCAGGTATGCCTCCTGCGTCCGTTCGAACGCAGCGAGCAAACCGGTGTACGCCTTGGGGTGGGGGGCGGTGCGAGCTCTTCTGCCGTCATCCGGGCGACGCTCGGTGGGCCATCAGGTGGATGGTGAGGTCGGTGCTCAGGACGTTGTCATCCTGCTTGTCGGTGCCGCGTCGTACGGTTGTTCCATGCGCCCGACCACCGATCTGCAACGCAGAGTCGCCCCGTTCGAAGTCGTCTCCGAGTTCTCCCCGAGCGGCGACCAGCCGACCGCGATCGCAGACCTCACCAAGCGGATCAACGCTGGGGAGCAGGACGTCGTCCTGCTGGGTGCGACGGGCACCGGTAAGTCGGCCACCACCGCCTGGTTGATCGAGCAGGTGCAACGGCCGACGTTGGTGATGGCACCGAACAAGACGCTCGCCGCGCAGTTGGCCAACGAATTCCGAGAACTGTTGCCGCACAACGCAGTCGAGTACTTCGTGTCGTACTACGACTACTACCAACCTGAGGCCTACATCCCGCAGACCGATACCTACATCGAGAAGGACTCCTCGATCAACGACGAGGTCGAGCGGTTGCGACACAGCGCTACCAACTCGCTGCTGACGCGTCGCGACGTCGTCGTGGTCGCGTCCGTCTCCTGCATCTACGGTCTGGGCACTCCACAGGAATACGTCGATCGCATGGCCCGGCTCAAGGTGGGTCAGCAACTCGACCGTGACGACCTGCTGCGACGGTTCGTGCAGATGCAGTACACCCGCAACGACCTCGCGTTCAGCCGTGGCACGTTCCGGGTGCGTGGGGACACCGTCGAGATCATCCCGGTCTACGAGGAGCTCGCGGTGCGCATCGAGTTCTTCGGCGACGAGATCGAGCGGCTGTACACGCTGCATCCGCTCACCGGCGAGGTGATGCGCGAAGAGGACGAGATGTACGTCTTCCCGGCTTCGCACTACGTCGCCGGACCGCAGCGGATGGAGCGCGCGATCGGCACGATTGAGAGCGAACTCGAACAACGCCTGGCGCAGTTCGAGAAGCAGGGCAAACTGCTCGAGGCGCAACGACTTCGGATGCGCACCACCTACGACATCGAGATGATGCGGCAGGTCGGTTCGTGCTCCGGGATCGAGAACTACTCCCGGCACATCGACGGCCGTGCGCCGGGCACCGCGCCGAACACCTTGCTCGACTACTTTCCCGAGGACTTCCTGCTGGTCATCGACGAGTCGCACCAGACGGTGCCGCAGATCGGTGCGATGTTCGAGGGCGACATGTCGCGCAAGCGGATGCTGGTCGACCACGGCTTCCGGTTGCCCAGCGCGATGGACAACCGTCCGCTGAAGTGGGAGGAGTTTCTGGAGCGCATCGGACAGACCGTCTACCTGTCGGCGACGCCGGGCGACTACGAGATGGCGAAGTCCGACGGTTACGTCGAGCAGGTGATCCGACCGACCGGATTGGTCGACCCGCAGATCATCCTCAAGCCGACCAAGGGCCAGATCGACGACCTGCTGCACGAGATTCGTGAGCGCACGGCAAAGAACGAACGCGTGCTGGTGACGACGTTGACCAAGAAGATGGCCGAGGACCTCACCGACTACCTGTTGGAGAAGGACGTCCGGGTGCGGTACCTGCACTCCGAGGTCGACACGCTGCGGCGCGTGGAGTTGCTGCGCGAGCTACGACTGGGTGAGTTCGACGTGCTGGTGGGTATCAACCTGCTCCGTGAGGGCCTCGACCTCCCGGAGGTTTCGCTGGTCAGCATCCTGGACGCCGACAAGGAGGGCTTCCTGCGGTCGACACGCTCACTGATCCAGACGATCGGTCGCGCGGCTCGCAACGTGTCGGGCCAGGTGCACATGTACGCCGACAAGATCACTCCGTCGATGCAGGACGCCATCGACGAGACCCAGCGACGGCGCGACAAGCAGGTCGCCTACAACAAGGAACACGGAATCGACCCGACTCCGTTGCGGAAGAAGATCGCCGACATCACCGACATGCTGCAGCGAGAGGACGCCGACACCGATGCCCTACTCGGCAGCGGTCGTACTCAGTCGCGGGGCAAGGGCCGCGGTGGTCGCGGTGCTGCGGCCGCCGACGCCGAGGTCGCCGGTGCAGGCAAGGCGGCGAACATGCCGGCGGCGGAGTTGGCGCAATTGATCCAGGAACTGACCGAGCAGATGCACCAGGCAGCCTCCGACCTGCACTTCGAGCTGGCCGCACGGCTGCGAGACGAACTGTCCGACCTCAAGAAAGAACTGCGTCAGATGACGGCGGCGACCAGCTGAAGTCGATGATGACTTGGTGGCCGGCGGTGGTGGTGGAAGTCCGTCGATGACCACCAACTCACCGGCGGCCACCAACCTGAGCGGAAAACTCGGTGAGATGCATCTGCGAGGCGCAGACGGAATCGACAAAGGAGTTAGGTCGGGTTTCTGCTGAGGTCGTCAGCTGGTGGGGGAGCTACGCCGGCTACCCCATGGACCGCGCGGGTGGGACGATTTCATAGGGTGAGACCGTGTCCGAGAACCTCACCACCACGCACCCCTCCGCCAAACTCTTCAAGGTCGCAGCCGTCCTCGAAGCACTGTCCTGGATCGGTCTACTGACCGGGATGTTCTTCAAGTGGATCCTCGAGACCACCGAGAAGGGCGTGCAGATCATGGGACCGATCCACGGTGGGATGTTCGTGCTCTACGTGATCAGCTGCCTGTGGGTGGCGATGGTGCACAAGTGGACGCCCAAGCACCTGCTCCTCGGCCTGGTCAGCGCCGTACCGCCGCTGATGACGCTCTGGTTCGAGAAACACGCCGAGCGTCACGGCCTGCTGGGCGGCGCCGCAGCCGACACCCCTCGGGTCTGATCAGCCGCCGTCCTGAGGCTCGGCGGAGCGACGGCGACTCATCACCGTCACGCTCGCGAGCACGACGAGCGACATCCCGAGGAGTTGGATCGGGCTGAGCGTCTGCGACAACACCACCAGACCGGCGAGCGCAGCGACGGCGGGTTCGAGGCTCAGCAACACTCCGAAAACCCCGGCCGACATCCGGGCGAGAGCCAGGAGCTCGAGGCTGTACGCGATCAGTGACGAGAGCATCGCGATGCCCAGACCCTTGAGCAGGATTGCCGGCTCCAACAACGTCGTGCCGGCCGTGGCGAAGCCGAGGGGCAGCAGCACGACGCTCCCGAGCGCCAGCGCGATGGCCAGTCCGTCCAACTGTGCGAAGCGCACGGCCGTGCGTACGCCTGCCAGGATGTACAGCGCCCACATAGCGCCGGCGAGCAACGCGAACACGATGCCGACGAGGTCGAGTTCCGACCACGGCGTCCACAAGGCTCCCGAGATCAGGACGACTCCGATCGCGGCGGCCAGGACGGCGATCAGATCGCGGCCCTTGCGGGACAGCACCGCCGCCAGCACGAGCGGTCCGACGAACTCGATCGTCACCGCCACACCGATCGGCAACCGGGCCAGCGACTCGTAGAAACTGAGGTTCATCAACGCGAGTGCGGCCGCGTACACGCCGACGATGCGCCAATCCGATGCCGTGCGTCCGCGCAAGCGTGGGCGCACAACAGGCCACAGCACCAGTGCCGAGATCACCATGCGAAGCGCAACCGTGCCCGGTGCTCCCACCTGCGGGACGAGCGTCGCGGCGAGCGCGCCGCCGAACTGCACCGACACGACCGCGGAGAGGACCAGGACGACCGGGGGCACCCGATCGACGGACGAGCCGATGGACGTTCGGCTCAACGGGTGATGCGTCCGGCTCCGACGAGGGTCCGCAAGCGATCCTCGCCGAGGTCCTCCTCGACGACGCGGGCACCCGACTCGGGGGCGTGCAACATGAAGCCGGGCCGGATCACGATGCCGACGTGGTGGACGTGCTTGCCGGGGTGGGCGAAGAAGTAGAGGTCACCCTCGCGCACCTGATCCAGTTCCACCGGTTCGGCCGCGAGTTGCTGGTCGCCGGCGTCACGGGGCACGACAACGCCGAAGCTGCGCGCGCTGAAATGCACCAGACCCGAGCAGTCGAGGCCGGCGGGGGACAGGCCACCCCAGAGGTAGCCCAGGCCGAGGTACTTACGCGCCTCGGCGACGAACTCCTTCGCATCGAGACGGTCAGGGGACGCCGTTTGCGGCTGCTGCGGGGCGTCGCGGCTCAGGTGCGCGCGCCGTACCCAGCCCTCGTAAGGCTGCAGCGACTTGCCTGCCGGTTGGAGCGGACAGGTCACCCGCACCCACCCGTCGAGTTCCTCGCGAACCTCGACCGGTTCACCGTGCAGCACTTCGGAGTCGAGTCGGTCCAACAGCCCGACGCGACTGTCGTGATGGTCGACCGGGTGCTGATCCATCGCGGCGAGCCAGCCGGTGTGGTCCGGATCGTCCTGCAGCGCAGGGGAATCCACAGCTCTGGGTGCCTCCGGCGAACGCCACAGCCCGGCGACCGGGACGGCCACCCATGCCTCACCAACCACGGTTCCTCCACTCGTCCAGGGACGGACGCTCGGTGCCGATCGTGGTGTCGTCACCGTGACCGGGGTAGACCCACGTCTCGTCGTCGAAGCGTCCGAACAAACGCTCCTCGACGTCGCCGATCAACTGCGGGAATGACTGGTAGTCATAGTGATTCGTCGCCCCGACCCCGCCCGGGAACAGCGTGTCGCCGGAGAAGAGGTGGCTGTGCCCGTCGGCATCGGTGAACGAGAAGGCGATCGACCCAGGGGTGTGCCCACGCAGGTGGGCGCAGTCGATCCTCAGGTCGCCGACCTCGATCGTGTCGCCGTCCGACAGACGGGTCGTCGTGGGTTGTTCGATCGCATCCGCATCGTCGGCGCCGGCGTAGGTCGGGACATCGAGTGCGTCGACGGCGTCGGCCAAGGCCCCGGTGTGGTCCTGGTGACGGTGGGTGGTCGCAATACCGACGACGTTGACCCCTGACACCATCTGCTGCAGTTTGGGCCAGTCGGCTGCGGCGTCGATGAGCAGGGCGTCGCCCGTCGCTTTCGACTCGATCACATAGGCGTTGTTGCCCATCGATCCGACGTTGCGTTTGTGGATGCGAGCATTGCCGACATCTCGGATCTGGACGTTGCCGCCCGGCTGCACCTTGCCGTCGTAACGGGTCATCGTTTCCTTCGCTTGCTGTCGATCGAACGGCACTGCCCCGGGCCGCTCGCGATCACACTATGCCGGACGCGTGCCTGCCGTTGTGGCCGCAGCCTCCTTCTCCGCCCGGGCGAGTTCGACGGCGGCGCCGACGAGGGTGAGGTGACTGAATGCCTGCGGGAAGTTGCCGACCATCCGGTCGTTGTCGACGTCGTACTCCTCGGCGAGCAGACCGACGTCGTTGCAGAGGCCGACCAGTCGCTGCATCAATCGGTGTGCGTCGTCCAGGCGGCCCGCCTTGGCGTACGCCGACACCAGCCAGAAGGAGCAGGCCAGGAACGGGTGTTCGTCGCCGGGGAGTCCGTCGACGCCGGCTTCGGTGCGGTAGCGCAACAACAGTCCATCCCGCATCAGGTCCTGCTCGATGCGCTCGATGGTGCCGAGCACCTTCGGGTCGTCGCCCGGCAGGAAGCCCACCAACGGGATCAGCAGCAGGCTCGCGTCGACCTCGGTGGTGCCGTAGTGCTGCACGAAGGAGTTGATGTCGCTGTTGAACCCGCGCTCCATGATCTCGGCACGAACACGGTCGCGCAGTTCGCGCCAGTGCTTCACCGGGCCATCGGCGCCGTGGTCCTCGACCGCACTGATCGCACGGTCGAACGCCGCCCAGACCATCACCCGCGAGTGAGTGAAGTGCCGTAGCGGACCGCGGATCTCCCACAGCCCGTTGTCGGCCTGGTCCCAGTGTTCGGCGAGGTCCTCCACCAGAGCGCGCTGGACTGCCCAGGATCGTTCGGACTCCGTCAGGCCCATCGTCCGGGCGTCCTCCAGCGCGATCATTACCTCGCCCAGGACATCCGTCTGACGTTGGTCGACCGCGCCGTTGCCGATCCGTACCGGTTTGGAGTCTGCGTAACCGGGCAGGTGGTCGAGTTCTCGCTCGGGGAGTTCACGTCCGCCGTCGACCGCGTACATGATCTGCATGTCCTCGGGGTCACCGGCGATCGCGCGGATCAACCAATCGCGCCACAGGTCGGTGGCCTCGACGAAACCGGCGGCGAGCAGTGCCTCCAGCGTGAGCGCTGCGTCGCGCAGCCAGCAGTAGCGGTAATCCCAGTTGCGTACCCCGCCGAAGTCCTCCGGCAGGCTCGTCGTCGGAGCGGCCACGATGCCACCGCGACGGGTATCGGTGAGCAGCCGAAGGACGAGCAGCGATCGCACGACCGCGTCTTCGTACGGGCCCTCGTAGGTGCAGGCCGAAGCCCACGCCTCGGAGGTGGCGAAGGTCTTCGCGACCCGCGCTTCGACATCGGTCGGGGGCGGGATCGGCTTCCACGACGCGTGCCAGTTCATGACGAACTCCTCGCGGTCACCGGCCCGCATCGTCCACCGGTCGCGGTGCGTGCCGTCCTCGGCCTGTGGGCCGCGCGAACTGCGCAGCACCAGCATGTCGGGGCCGGCGATCGCGATGAGCGCGTCCTGGTCGGGTTCGAGGTTGGGGTGGTGCGACACCCAGGGGCGGGTGCGTCCGTAGTTGAAGCGGACGATCCACTCGTGCTGCATCTCGACCTCGCCCTCGATGCAGTCGACGATCCGGACGAGGTCGGCGCGTTCCATGCCGAGCGGCATGAGGTCGGTGATCTTGACGATCCCGGTCGCAGTGCGGTGTGTGGTCTCGAGGATCGAGGTGTTGCCGACGTACCGACGTGTGGCCTCGGACGGACCGAACGGTCGCAACAGCCAACGACCGTGTTCGGGGGTGCCGAGCAGATTGGTGAAGCAGGAGCCGCTGTCGAACCGGGGGAGGCAGAGCCAGTCGATCGAACCGAACCGGCTCACCAGTGCGGCGGTCTCGGTGTCGCCGATGATCGCGTAGTCCTCGATCGGGGTGTGAGCGGGTTCGCGAGCGCGTTCGACGCCTACCGGCAGGTCTTCGAGCATCGCGCCAGACTAGATCAACGGCGCGGCTGCCTCGGGAACCGCGCCGTTGCCTGTTCGTGCTCGTCAGCCGAGGCCCGCGAAGTCCTGGGTCTTGGCCGCACCGCAGGTGACATCGGTGATGACCAATCCGTACTGCTGCGCCATGAGTCGCCAGGGGTTCAAGCGGAGCGCAAACACAGCGCGGCGCCATCGGTGAGAACGTGACGCAGTCGTTCGGCTCGCGAAGCGGAGGTTGTCGGTGGCGCGGCTTAGCATTGCGGTCGTGCCTGCACAGACCCCTTCGAACGCTTCCGCCCGCCCCACGCACGATCATCTTCGGATCAGTGGTGCGCGCGAGCACAACCTCAAGAACATCAGTGTCGACCTGCCCCGCGACAGTCTCGTCGTGTTCACCGGCCTGTCCGGCTCGGGCAAGTCGTCGCTGGCTTTCGACACGATCTTCGCCGAGGGCCAGCGCCGCTATGTCGAGTCCCTGTCGGCGTACGCGCGTCAGTTCCTCGGCCAGATGGACAAGCCGGACGTCGATTTCATCGAGGGCCTGTCGCCCGCGGTGTCGATCGATCAGAAGTCCACCAACCGCAACCCGCGCTCGACGGTCGGCACCATCACCGAGGTCTACGACTACCTGCGTCTGCTGTATGCGCGTGCCGGTCGCCCGCACTGCCCGATCTGCGGCGAGCCGGTCGGTCGCCAGACCCCGCAGCAGATCGTCGACCAGTTGATGCAGCTGCCCGACCGCACCAAGTTCCAGGTGTTGGCGCCGGTGGTGCGCGAGCGCAAGGGCGAGTACCTCGACCTGTTCGCCGAACTGCAGGCCAAGGGCTACTCGCGCGCCCGAGTCGACGGCGAGGTGGTCACCCTCTCCGAGGCGCCGAAGCTGGAGAAGCAGAAGAAGCACTCCATCGATGTCGTCGTCGACCGCTTGGTCGCCAAGGGACCGGACGACCGCACCGGTAAGCAGCGACTCACCGACTCCATCGAGACCGCACTCGGTCTCGCCGGCGGCATCGTGCTCATCGAGTTCGTCGACAAGGAGGCCGGCGACCCGGAGCGCGAGCGCCGCTTCTCCGAGAAGATGGCGTGCCCGAACAACCACCCGCTCGGCATGGACGAGATCGAGCCGCGGTCGTTCTCCTTCAACAGCCCGTTCGGTGCCTGCCCTGCGTGCACCGGTCTGGGCACCGAACTCGAGGTCGACCCCGAACTGGTCGTGCCCGACGAGGACAAATCGATCGCCGAGGGTGCGATCCTGCCGTGGACGACCAGCGGCACGTCGAGCGACTACTTCACCCGAGTGATCGGCGCGCTGGGCAAGGATCTCGGGTTCTCCCTGGACACGCCCTGGCGCGCGTTGCCCCAGCGGGCGCAGGAAGCGCTGCTGCACGGCCAGAACTACAAGGTGCACGTGAAGTTCCGGAACCGCTACGGTCGCGAGCGCTCGTACACGACCGGGTTCGAGGGCGTCGTCCCGTTCATCAAGCGCCGGCACAGTGAGACCGAATCCGACTGGAGCCGCGACAAGTACGAGGGCTACATGCGTGAGGTCCCGTGCCCGACGTGCAAGGGGTCGCGCCTCAAGCCCGAGACGCTTGCGGTCACCGTCGGCGGGCATTCCATCGCCGAGGTGTGTGCGCTGCCGATCTCGGAGTCCGCTACCTTCCTCGAGAGCGTCGACTTCACGCCCCGCGAGCGGCAGATCGCCGAGCAGGTGATCAAGGAGATCAACGCGCGGCTGGGCTTCCTGCTGGACGTCGGACTCGACTACCTGTCGCTCGACCGTCCTGCCGCGACGCTGAGCGGGGGTGAGGCACAACGAATTCGGCTCGCCACGCAGATCGGATCCGGTCTGGTCGGGGTGCTGTACGTGCTCGACGAGCCGTCCATCGGTCTGCACCAGCGCGACAACCACCGGTTGATCGAGACGCTCACCCGCCTACGCGATCTCGGCAACACGCTGATCGTGGTGGAACACGACGAGGACACGATCGCCACCGCCGACTGGGTCATCGACATCGGTCCGGGGGCGGGCGAGCACGGCGGCGAGGTCGTGCACGCCGGATCGGTCAAGGATCTGCTCGCCAACAAGAAGTCGATCACCGGCGACTACCTGGCCGGTCGCCGCCAGATCGAGACGCCCGCAGTGCGTCGTCCGCAGGACGGCCGCACGGTCGTCGTCCGCGGCGCCCGCGAGCACAATCTGCAGAACGTCGACGTGTCGATCCCGCTCGGCAATCTCGTTGCTGTCACAGGCGTTTCGGGCTCCGGCAAGTCCACGTTGGTCAACGAGATCCTCTACAACGTCCTGGCCAACCAACTCAACGGAGCGCGCCACGTCCCGGGGCGTCACCGCACGGTCGAGGGCCTGGACGAACTCGACAAAGTGGTGCACGTCGACCAGAGCCCGATCGGCCGCACGCCGCGCAGCAACCCGGCCACCTACACCGGTGTGTTCGACAACATCCGCAAACTGTTCGCCGAGACCACCGAGGCGAAGGTGCGCGGCTACATGCCCGGCCGGTTCTCCTTCAACGTCAAGGGCGGTCGCTGCGAGGCTTGCTCGGGTGACGGCACGCTCAAGATCGAGATGAACTTCCTGCCCGACGTCTACGTGCCGTGCGAGGTCTGCCACGGGGCGCGGTACAACCGCGAGACGCTCGAGGTGCACTTCAAGGGCAAGACGATCGCCGAGGTGCTGGACATGCCGATCGAGGAGGCGAAGGACTTCTTCGCCGCGGTGCCCGCCATTGCCCGGCACATGAACACGCTGGTCGACGTGGGACTCGGTTATGTCCGTCTCGGACAGCCGGCACCGACGCTGTCCGGCGGTGAAGCACAGCGCGTGAAGCTCGCCTCCGAACTGCAGAAGCGATCGACCGGCCGCACGATCTACGTGCTCGACGAGCCGACCACCGGTCTGCACTTCGAGGACATCCGCAAGCTGCTACTCGTGCTGCAGGGTCTGGTCGACAAGGGCAACACGGTGGTGGTCATCGAGCACAACCTCGACGTCATCAAGTCGGCCGACTGGCTCGTCGACATGGGTCCCGAGGGCGGTTTCCGCGGTGGCACCGTCGTCGCCGAGGGCACGCCCGAGGACGTCGCCGAGGTCGCCGAGAGCCACACCGGCCGATTCCTCAAGCCGCTGCTCGCCGCGTCCGGCGCTGCTCGTCCGTCGCAGACCCGGTCGGCCAGTTCCTCGAGCAAGGTCCTGACCAAGCCGGCGACGAAGAAGGCTGCGCCCAAGAAGTCACCGGTGAAGAAGGCGGCCACGAAGAGGACGACCACGAAGGCCACCTCGAAGAAGTAGGCGAATTCACAGGTCGCGCGGGCTGTTGCCCGGTCAACCCTTTTGTCAGGATGGGCAAACACTCCGACGACTGGGGGTAGCGATGACCGACAAGAAGCCCTTCGACGAGGACCGACGCTCGGTTCTTCGCGGTATGAGCATCGTGGCTGCAGCCGGCGGCCTGGCCGCGTGCAGCAAGGAGGACCAGGAGGCGGCGAAGGCCACCGCGTCCGATCTCGGCGCGAAGGCGAGTTCCGGCGCCGGAGAGGTTTCGCAGAGCGCGTCCTCGGTCGCCGCCGACGCAGCGGTGATCCCGAAGTCGCAGGTGCCGGTCGGCTCCGGATTCGTCGACAAGGCGAAGTTGGTCGTCGTCAGTCAGCCGTCCGAAGGCCAGTTCAAGGCGTTCAGCAACATCTGCACGCACCAGAAGTGCCCGATGACCAAGATCGACGGTGACCAGATCAAATGCGCCTGCCACGGCAGCGCCTTCTCCCTGGCCGACGGCTCGGTGAAGAACGGTCCCGCCGAGAAGCCGTTGGACGAGAAGAAGGTCAGCGTGGAGGGCGACAACCTCAAGGTGACCTGAGACCTCCTTGTTCGGCAGACCACCCCACCGACGCGCAGACGCCTCGGTGGGGTGGTCTGCGATGTCGGTGGCCCTCCTTAGAGTGGATACGTGGCCAACCCCTCCTCCTACCGACCGAAACCGGGCGACATCCCGATCGACCCGGGTGTCTACCGCTTCCGCGACAAGGACGGACGGGTCATCTACGTCGGCAAGGCGAAGTCTCTGCGCAGCAGGCTGTCCTCCTATTTCCAGGACATCACCGCCCTTCACCCGCGCACCCGGACGATGGTCACCACCGGCGCATCGGTCGAGTGGACGGTCGTCCGCAACGAGGTCGAGGCCCTGCAACTGGAGTACTCCTGGATCAAGGAGTTCGACCCGCGGTTCAACGTCAAGTACCGCGACGACAAGTCCTACCCCTATCTCGCGGTGACGATGGGCGAGGAGTTCCCGCGTGCTCAGGTGATGCGCGGCGCCAAACGCAAGGGCACTCGCTACTTCGGTCCGTACGCCCACGCCTGGGCGATCCGGGAGACCCTCGACCAGCTGCTGCGGGTCTTTCCGATCCGCACCTGCAGCAGCGGTGTGTTCAAGCGGGCCGGCCAGGTGGGTCGTCCGTGCCTGCTGGGTTACATCGAGAAGTGCTCGGCGCCGTGTGTCGGCGACGTCAGCGCCGAAGAACACCGGGAGATCGCGGAAGAGTTCTGCGACTTCATGGACGGCAACACCACGCGCTTCGTCAAACGCCTCGAGCAACAGATGAACCAGGCGTCCGCCGACCTCGACTACGAGACCGCCGCGCGGCGCCGCGACGACATCATGGCGTTGCGAAAGTCGTTGGAGCACAGTGCGGTTGTGCTCGGCGACTCCACCGACACCGACGTCTTCGGCATGGCCGACGACGACCTCGAAGCAGCCGTCCAGGTCTTCCACGTGCGTGGTGGTCGCGTCCGCGGCCAGCGTGGCTGGGTCGTCGACAAGGAGGCCGAGGGCGATGTGGGGCTCGCGGACGTCGTCGAACGCCTGCTACAGCAGGTGTACGGCGAGGAGAGCGGCCAAGGTCTTCCGCGCGAGGTGCTCGTGCCGGTGTTGCCGACCGACGCCGACGCGATGAGCGAATGGCTCACCGAACGACGCGGCGCGCAGGTCTCCCTGCGGGTGCCGCAGCGTGGCGACAAGAAGACGCTGATGGAGACGGTCACCCGCAACGCCACCCAATCGCTGGCCAGGCACAAGGTCGCGCGCGCCGGCGATCTCACCGCGCGCAGCAAGGCGCTGGAGGAGTTGCAGGAGTACCTCGATCTCGGTCAGGCGCCGCTGCGCATCGAGTGTTACGACATCAGCCACGTCCAGGGCACGAACGTCGTCGCCGGCATGGTCGTGTTCGAGGACGGTCTGCCGCGCAAGGGGGAGTACCGCAAGTTCCTGGTGCGCGGCACGCCCACCGAGTCCGGCGAACTCCGCCTCGACGACACCGCCGCCATGGACGAGGTGCTCACCCGCCGCTTCAAGCGTTACCTGTCCGATCGGCAGGATGCCGGCGACGTCGAGCTCGGTGACGTGGACGACGAGGAGATGACCTCCGGTCCGATCGACGAGACGACCGGCAGACCGCGACGGTTCGCCTACCCGCCCCAACTCGTGGTCGTCGACGGCGGCAAGCCGCAGGTGACCGCGGCCGTCCGCGCCCTGCGCGCCCTCGGCATCGACGACATCCCGGTGGTCGGGTTGGCCAAACGACTGGAGGAGGTCTGGGTCGAAGGCGATGACTTCCCGGTCATCCTGCCGCGCACCAGCGAGGGTCTCTACCTGCTGCAACGGGTCCGCGACGAGGCTCACCGGTTCGCGATCAGCTTCCATCGGCAACGCCGCAGCAAGTCGATGACCGTCTCCGCGCTCGATGAGATTCCCGGGCTCGGTGAAGTGAAACGCAAGGCGCTGCTGAAGAAGTTCGGGTCGGTGAAGAAGATCCGTACGGCCACCACCGCCGAGATCGAACAGGTCGAGGGGATCGGTCCTCGACTTGCGGAGGCAATCTCCTCCCGTCTGCGCCAAGATGAGAGTGCGCCGTCGGTCAACGTGACCACGGGCGAAGTCCTGGACTAGGAGCAGTAGGAACGCATGACTGACTCGACCGCACCCACGGCCGACCACGACGACGTCGGCGAGAGCCCTGCCGACAAGAACGAGTTCCTGATTCTCACCGGCATGAGCGGTGCAGGACGCACCTCCGCGGCGAACGTCCTGGAGGACGCCGGCTGGTACGTCATCGACAACCTCCCGCCGCAGATGCTGTCCGCGATGGCCGAGCTCCTGGCCGGCGGTCAGGCCCGCAAGCCGGCCAAGCTGGCGGCCGTGGTCGACATCCGAGCCCGCACCTTCTTCACCGATTTCCGAGACGGGCTCGACCGGCTGCGCGACGGCGGATGGCGTCCGGCGGTGCTCTTCCTCGACGCGACCGACGAGGCGCTCGTGCGCCGCTTCGAGTCGGTACGCCGTCCCCACCCGTTGCAAGGGGAGGGACGTCTGCTCGACGGTATCCAGTCCGAGCGTGCGGCGCTGGGGGAGTTGCGCGCCACCTCCGATGTTCTGATCGACACCAGCGGCCTCAACGTGCACCAGCTGACTGCGAAGGTGAAGCAGTTCCTCGGTCCGGACGGCACCGAGGTCAGGATGCGCGTGGCCGTCCTGTCGTTCGGGTTCAAGTACGGCATCCCGCTGGATGCCGACATCGTCCTGGACATGCGCTTCCTGCCCAACCCGTTCTGGAACCCCGACCTGCGGCCGCTCACCGGTCAGGACGCGGTCGTCTCCGACTTCGTGCTGTCCCAGCCGGGTGCCGCCGAGTTCCTCGACCGCGCGGAGGCGATGCTCGAGCCGATGCTGCAGGGCTACCTGCGAGAGGGACGCAGCTATGTGACGATCGCGTTCGGCTGCACCGGCGGAAAACACCGTTCGGTCGCGATGGCCGAGGCGTTGCGCGGCCGGTTGGACGACGTCCCCGGGCTGCGTGCCGTGGTGGTGCACCGCGATCTGGGGCGCGAGTGAGCGGCCGCCCCAGGGTCGCCGCACTCGGCGGGGGCCACGGCCTGTCGGCTTCGCTGCAGGCGCTGCAACTGGTCACCGACCGGATCACCGCGATCGTGACGGTCGCCGACAACGGTGGCTCGAGCGGACGCTTGCGCGAGGAGTTCGACATCCTTCCGCCCGGTGACCTGCGCATGGCACTCACTGCCTTGTGTGACTCCACCGAGTGGGGCCTGCAGTGGCGGGACGCGTTGCAGCACCGGTTCGCCGGCGACGGTCCGCTCGGCGGGCATGCCCTCGGCAACCTGATCATCGCCTCGCTGTGGGATTTGCGCGGCGACCCGGTCTCCGGTCTCGATTTCGTCGGTCGCCTGCTGGGAGCGCGTGGCCGCGTGCTGCCGATGTCGACCGAGCCCCTCGAGATCCGCGCGATGGTGCAGGGCGCCGAGCCGGGTTCGGACGAGGTCACCGAGGTCGTCGGTCAGGTGCAGGTCGCCACGACACCGGGACGCGTTCAGTCGATCCGGCTGTTGCCCGACCCCCCGCTGGCGTGCCGCGAGTCGCTCGACGCCGTCCATGACGCGGACTGGGTGGTGCTCGGTCCGGGCTCCTGGTTCACCTCTGTGATGCCGCACCTCGCGGTGCCCGATCTGCGCGAGGCGCTGGTACAGACCCGCGCCCGCCGGTTGCTGACCCTCAACGTCGTCAACAGTGGTGAGACCGAGGGCTTCACCGCCGCCAACCACCTCGAGGTGATGGTCGCTCACGCCCCCGAACTCCACTTCGACGCCGTGCTCGCCGACGCCGAGGCGGTGGTGGGTCAGGAAGACCTCCTACGCCGCGCGGCCGAGTCCGTCGGGGCGGAACTGATCCTCAAATCGGTTGCCAACCGTCACCACTCGAGCACACACGACGTACTGTTGCTCGCTGCTGCCTATCGAGACATCCTCGGCTGACCTTGCCGACGGACCTGAATCGAACCTGAGGGACGCTGCCCAGTTCGGCCACGAGCCGGTCTGGACAGCGGTGAGAGGATTGCCGCCATGGCGATGACATCCGCGGTCAAGGACGAACTGAGCCGGTTGCCGGTCACGAAGACCTGTTGCCGCAAGGCGGAGGTCTCCGCGATCCTGCGTTTCGCGGGAGGTCTGCACATCGTCGGTGGTCGCATCGTCATCGAGGCGGAGCTCGACACCGCGAATGCCGCCCGCCGGTTGCGTCGCGACATCGCCGACCTCTACGGGCAGGTGCCCGACGTCGTCGTGATGAGCGCCGGCGGCATCCGGCGCACCAGCCGCTACGTGGTCCGGGTCAGCCATGACGGTGAGGCCCTGGCCCGCCAGACGGGGCTCATCGACAACCGGGGCCGCCCCGTCCGGGGCCTGCCGCCGCGCGTGGTCAACGGCGCGATCTGCGACGCCGAAGCGGCGTGGCGCGGGGCGTTCCTGGCTCACGGTTCGCTTACCGAACCCGGACGCTCGTCGGCGCTCGAGGTCACCTGCCCCGGGCCGGAGGCCGCGCTGGCGCTCGTCGGGGCCGCTCGCCGGCTGGGTATCGCCAGCAAGGCACGCGAGGTGCGCGGCGTCGACCGTGTGGTGATCCGCGACGGCGACGCGATCAGCCAACTTCTGACCCGACTGGGCGCGCACGACTGTGTGCTGTCCTGGGAGGAGCGCCGGATGCGCCGCGAGGTGCGCGCGACCGCCAACCGCCTGGCCAACTTCGACGATGCCAACCTGCGTCGCTCGGCGCGTGCCGCGGTCGCCGCCGGGGCACGGGTGGAGCGGGCGCTGGAGATCCTCGGCGACGAGGTGCCCGAACATCTCGCACATGCGGGCCGACTGCGGCTGGAGCACAAGCAGGCCAGTCTCGAGGAGTTGGGCCAACTGTCCCAGCCCACGATGACCAAGGACGCCGTCGCCGGACGCATCCGCCGTCTGCTGGCCATGGCCGACAAGAAGGCCGAGGAGATGGGCATCGAGGGCACCGAGGCCGGCTTGACCCCGGACATGCTCGACGGCGAGTGAGTGCGTCTCACGACTCGTTCCGCCTGCTGATTTCCGGTGCGGCCTGATTGCAGTTACTTCCCGGTCATCCCATAGGGTCGAAGGTGACACCTCGTGAGGTTCTCGCAGCACTGGATCCTCTCGGGGGAGCCCGTCCGTAAGTTCGGATACCGCCTCCCAGAAAGGGATGTTTCACTGTGACCGTCCGCGTAGGAATCAATGGCTTCGGCCGCATCGGCCGCAACTTCTTCCGGGCCGTGGTGGCCTCGGGTGCTGACGTCGAGGTGGTGGCCGTCAACGACCTCACCGATAACAAGACGCTCGCCCACCTGCTCAAGTACGACTCGATCCTCGGACGCTTCGACGGCGAGGTGACCTATGACGACGAGTCGATCACCGCCGATGGCAAGAAGATCCGTGCCTTCGCCGAGAAGGACCCGGCCAACCTGCCGTGGAAGGACCTCGGAGTCGACGTCGTCGTCGAGTCCACCGGTTTCTTCACCGACGCCGAGAAGGCCAAGGCGCACCTGGACGCAGGCGCCAAGAAGGTCATCATCTCCGCCCCGGCGAAGAACGAGGACATCACGATCGTGATGGGTGTGAACGACGACAAGTACGACCCGAAGTCGCACAACATCATCAGCAACGCCTCCTGCACCACCAACTGCCTGGCGCCGATGGCGAAGGCCCTGAACGACTCGATCGGTATCGAGAAGGGCTTGATGACCACCATCCACGCCTACACCCAGGACCAGAACCTGCAGGACGGCCCGCACAAGGACCTGCGCCGCAGCCGCGCGGCAGCCCTGAACATGGTGCCGACCACCACCGGCGCGGCCAAGGCCGTCGCCCTGGTGCTGCCGGAACTGAAGGGCAAGCTGGACGGTTACGCGATGCGCGTGCCGACCCCGACCGGCTCGGCCACCGACCTCACCTTCGAGGCTTCCAAGGAGGTCACCGTGGAGGAGGTCAACGCTGCGGTGAAGAAGGCCGCCGAGGAAGGCCCGCTCAAGGGTTACCTGGTCTACACCGAGGACGAGATCGTCTCCAAGGACATCGAGACCGACCCGGCGTCCTGCATCTTCGACGCCGGCCTGACCAAGGTCACCGGCAACATGGTCAAGGTCGTCGGTTGGTACGACAACGAGTGGGGTTACTCCAACCGCCTCGTCGACCTCGTCGAGCTCGTCGGCAAGGACCTCTGAGCCGATGCGCACGATCGATGACCTGGGCGACCTCTCGGGCAAGAAGGTGCTGCTGCGCAGCGACCTCAACGTCCCGCTGGACGGCAAGAAGATCGGCGACGACGGACGCATCCGCGCCTCGGTGCCGACGATCAAGAAGCTGACCGAGCAGGGCGCTCAGGTCATCGTGTGTGCGCACCTCGGCCGCCCGAAGGGCGAGCCGGAGGACAAGTACTCGCTCGCACCCGTCGCCGAGCGCCTCGCCGAATTGCTCGGCAGCTCCGTCGAATTCGCCACCGACACGGTGGGGGAGTCGGCGAAGGAGAAGGTCGAGGCGATGAAGGACGGCGACGTCGTCCTGCTGGAGAACCTGCGCTTCAATGCGGGTGAGACCAGCAAGAACGAGGCGGAGCGCGGCAAGTTCGCCGACGAACTCGCGAGCCTCGCAGACGTTTTCGTCAGCGATGGGTTCGGTGTGGTGCACCGCAAGCAGGCGTCCGTCTACGACGTGGCGCAGAAGCTGCCGCACGGCGCCGGCGACCTGGTGCAGGACGAGGTGAAGGTGCTCGAGCGTCTCACCAAGGACCCCGAGAAGCCGTACGCGGTCGTGCTCGGTGGCGCCAAGGTCAGCGACAAGCTCGGCGTGATCGACAACCTGCTCAAGACCGCCGACATGCTCGTCATCGGTGGTGGCATGGTCTTCACCTTCCTCGCGGCCCAGGGTCACGAGGTCGGCAAGAGCCTGCTGGAGAAGGACCAGATCGACACCGTGAAGGGCTACCTGGAGCAGGCGCAGAAGGACGGCGTCGAGATCGTGCTGCCCACCGACGTCGTCGCGGCCACCGAGTTCTCGGCGGACGCCGACCACGAGGTCGTCGCTGCTGACGCGATCCCGTCCGACCGGATGGGGCTGGACATCGGACCGGAGTCGGCGAAGGTCTTCGCCGAGAAGGTGAAGTCGGCCAAGACGGTCTTCTGGAACGGCCCGATGGGCGCGTTCGAGATGGAGCCGTACGCGGCCGGCACCAAGGAGCTCGCGGGCGCGCTCGTCGAGGCGACCAAGAACGGCGCGCTCACCGTCGTCGGTGGCGGCGACTCTGCGGCTGCCGTCCGTCAGCTCGGTTTCGAGGACTCCGACTTCACGCACATCTCCACCGGTGGTGGCGCGAGCCTGGAGTACCTCGAGGGCAAGGAACTGCCCGGCCTGGCCGTGCTCGAAAGCTGAGGAACCCGAACCAAAACGCCTGAGGCGGTGGGCGATTCGATCGTCCGCCGCCTCACGCTTCTACCGAAGGAATCGAAGTGGCAGATACCCGCACTCCGCTCATCGCCGGCAACTGGAAGATGAACCTCGACCACCAGCAGGGCACCGTGCTGGTGCAGAAGTTGGATTGGACGCTGCGCGACGGCAAGCACAACTACGACGAGGTCGAGGTCGCGATCATCCCGCCGTTCACCGACCTGCGCTCGGTGCAGACGCTGATCGACGGCGACAAGCTCAAGCTGAAGCTCGGGGCACAGGATCTCAGCCCGCACGACGAAGGCGCCTACACCGGCGACATCGCCGGGGTGTTCCTGAAGAAGCTCAGCTGCACCTACGTGGTCGTGGGTCACTCCGAGCGTCGTGAGTACCACGACGAGACCGACGAGGTCGTGGCAGCGAAGGTGAAGGCCGCCTACAAGAACGATCTGACCCCGATCCTGTGCGTCGGCGAGAAGCTCGAGACCCGCAAGGCCGGCGAGCAGGTCGAGTTCGTTCTCGGGCAGGTGCGTGCCGCCCTCGACGGGCTGGCCGCGACGTCCGTCGAGTCGATCGTCATCGCCTACGAACCCGTATGGGCGATCGGCACCGGCGAGGTCGCGACCCCGGGCGACGCCCAGGAGGTCTGCTCGGCGATCCGTGGTGAGCTCGCGAAGCTGTACGACCAGAAGCTAGCCGACGGCGTCCGCGTCCTTTACGGCGGCTCGGTGAAGTCGGGCAATGTCGCCTCGATCATGGCGGAGGCCGATGTCGACGGTGCGCTCGTCGGCGGCGCGAGCACCGACCCGGTCGAGTTCGCCACCATCTGCCGGTACAAGCAGCACCACGGCGGCGGCAGCTGAGCACCGTCGGCCTGCGGTAACGCGTACGCCGACCCGGCCATCACGGCGGGTCGGCGTACGGCTGCTCGGAGCGGCCACGTCCATGCCGTAAAGTTGGACGGGTTGTCGCCGTTCGACGACTGACGATGTTCCCGACGAAGGTGAGTTCCCGACGTGGATGCGGTGCGGATCGCGTTGCAGGCGGTGGTCGTGCTCAGCAGCCTGTTCCTGGTGCTGTTGATCCTCATGCACAAGGGCAAGGGCGGTGGCCTGTCCGACATGTTCGGCGGCGGTGTCAGCAGCAACCTCGGCGGCTCCTCGGTCGCCGAGAAGAACCTCAATCGCCTCACGGTGATCGCCGGTCTGACCTGGATCACGGCGATCGTCGGGCTGGGGCTCGTCGCACGCTTCAGCGCCTAAGCACCAGAAGGAGAACGATCGTGGCAGGTGGAAACGCAATCCGGGGTAGCCGAGTCGGCGCCGGACCCATGGGCGAAGCGGAGCGCGGCGAGTCCGCACCCCGAGTCGTCATCTCGTACTGGTGCTCCAACGGGCACGAGACCAAGCCGAGCTTCGCGCAGGAGCCGGGCATGGTCGTGCCGGAGCAGTGGGACTGCCCGCGCTGCGGTTTCCCGGCCGGTCAGGACCAGGAGAACCCTCCTTCTCCGCCGAAGGCCGAGCCGTACAAGACACACCTGGCCTACGTGAAGGAGCGTCGTAGCGACGCCGAAGGCGCCGTCATCCTGGACGAGGCGCTGGAGACCTTGCGCAACCGCGGTCTGATCAAGTAGCTCGAACGACGATGCCGCCCGAACCACGGTTCGGGCGGCATCGTCGTTTCCGGGGGCCTCTCATAACCGGTTGCAGCGCCGGCGCACCTACTCGACCACCGGGATCAGCTTTGCTCGACCTTCGAGGCTGCTGCGGTGTCGAGCCACCAGGTCGTGCTCACCTGGCCGCCGACGACGGAGGCCGGGCACTCCATCGGGTCGCTGGAACTGAAGGCAGTCGCGACGGCGTCCGCCTTGTCTTCGCCGGCCACCATGAGCCAGACCTCGCGCGCCTCCGCGAGCGCGGGGAAAGTGAGGCTGAGGCGAGTGGGCGGCGGCTTCGGGGCATCCTGCACCGCAACGACGGTGACCCGGTCGACCAACTGGTCGCGGTGGCCGGGGAACAAGGACGCGACGTGACCGTCCGGCCCGACGCCGAGCATCAGGACGTCGATGGTCGGCATCTGAGGCTTCTCCGGCAGACCGACCGCAGTCACGTCGGTGAACTCCGCCAGCTCCTGAGCGTATGCCTCGGCTCCCGCGGCAACGTCACCGTCATCGCTCGAGGGCATGCGATGCACGTTGTTCGCTGGGACGCCCAGCTTCTTCAGACCCGCGTCGTCCGCCTGCTTGTCGTTGCGGTCGTCGTCGTCGGCGGGCACGAAACGTTCGTCGCCCCACCAGATGTGCACGCGCGTCCAGTCGCGCTCGTCGTCGGCGCGGGCGACCCAGGCCTTCATGAGTTCCTGGCCCATGGAGCCGCCGGTCAGCGCGATGTGCGCGTTCCGTCCGCGTCGCAGTGCCGCGTCGACCGCCTGCTCGAGGGCTCCGGCGATCGCCGCTGCCAGTTCATTCTTGTCGGGACGGATCTCGATCGTGCGGTCGCTCACGGCGCTCCTCGTTGTGCGTGCGGGGGAGAGGGTTACGTGCTCTTGCTCGATGATGTCTGCTTCGCCGCCGAAGTTGTTCTCATCAGCCCGATGTTCTGCAGCGCGAGTCGGTAGACCTCGTCCTTGTCCAGATGCCGCAGCTCCTCGCTGAGCGCCTGGGCCGTGGTCGGCCGGGGCAACGGGAACGGACGCGGTTGGTGACCCGGCTGGGTGAGCGTCGCCTGGTCGTCGGTCGCGCGTTCCAACACGATCGGTCCACTCTCACGCTCCATCCGGACGCTGACCAACCCGCGACCGGCCGCAGCAGACACCCGTCGGACCGGGCAACGCAACCGGACGGCGAGCCACCCACCGAGCAGGTCGGCACTGGCTGAATCGGACGCACCCGTCACCGTCACCGAATCGACCGATTCGAACGGAGACTGGTCCAATGCCGTCGCGAGCAGCGCTCGCCACCTGGTCGTGCGCGACCACGCCATGTCGGTGTCACCGGGCGTGTAGTTTTCGGCTCGACGGGCCAATGCCCGACGTGGGTTCTTGTCCAAGGACACATCGGTGATCCGTCGTCCGGCCAGCGAGCCGACGGACGAGCCGGCCAGGTCGGTCTCACCGGCACCCGGCCACCACGCAACGACCGCCGAGTCGGGCAGCAGGAGCGGAGTGACGATGCTGCCGCCGTGTCGAGCGAGTTCGCCGTACATCCGCATCACCACGAGCTCGCTGACACCGGCCTCGCCGCCGACGCGCACCTGCGCGTCCAGCCGGCTGGCCGCGCGACGGTGTCCGCTGACCAGAGCGAGGATGCGGCTCGGGTGCTCCCTGCTGGCCTCCGCGGCGGCGTCGATCGCGGCGTCCGCGTGGGCCTCGTCGGTGACGACGATGAGCGTCATCACCCGACCGAGAGTCACTGCACCGACCTGCGAACGCAGCCTGAGGAGTTGCTTGGAGATGTCGCGGGTGTTGCAGCTGGGCAGGTCGACGATCACGGGATCCTCCAGGAGCGGCCGTCGAGTTTCATCATCGTGTCGGCCGTCGTCGGTCCCCACGTACCGGCCTCGTACGGTGCGGGCTTGCCATGCCGTTCCCAGTACCGCTCCACCGGGTCGAGGATCTGCCAGGACAGGTCGACCTCCTCGTGTCGCGGGAACAGCGGCGGGTCGCCGAGCAGGACGTCGAGGATGAGTCGTTCGTAAGCCTCGGGGCTCGACTCGGTGAACGCGGTGCCGTAGCCGAAGTCCATCGTGACGTCGCGCAGTTCCATCGAGCCCGCGCCGGGCACCTTCGACCCGAAGCGGATGGTGACGCCCTCGTCGGGCTGCACACGGATGACGATCGCGTTCTGGCCGAGTTCCTCGGTCGAGTTCTCGTTGAAGGGTAGGTGCGGGGCACGCTTGAACACGACGGCGATCTCGGTCACCCGCTTGCCGAGTCGCTTGCCGGCGCGCAGATAGAACGGCACGCCCGCCCAGCGTCGGGTGGCCAGTTCGAGCTTCATCGCGGCGTACGTCTCGGTGGTGGAACTCTTCGCGATGCCGTCCTCGTCGAGATAGCCGATGACCTTCTCCGAGCCCTGCCAGCCCGCGGTGTACTGACCCCGCGCAGTGTGCTTGCCGATGTCGGCGGGCAGCTTCACCGCGGCGAGGATCTTCTCCTTCTCGGTGCGAAGAGCCTTGGCGGAGAACGAGTTCGGCTGCTCCATCGCGGTGATTGCGAGCAACTGCAGCAGGTGGTTCTGGATGACGTCGCGGGCGGCGCCGATGCCGTCGTAGTAGCCGGCGCGACCTCCGATGCCGATGTCCTCGGCCATCGTGATCTGTACGTGGTCGACGTAGTTGCCGTTCCAGACCGGTTCGAACAACTGGTTGGCGAAGCGCAGCGCCAGGATGTTCTGGACGGTCTCCTTGCCCAGGTAGTGGTCGATCCGGAAGACAGAGTCGGTGGGGAAGACCGCACCCACGATCTCGTTCAGCTTCCGGGCGCTCTCGCGGTCGTGACCGAACGGCTTCTCGATGACCACGCGACGCCAAGTGTCCGGCTTGGGCGTCGACAGGCCGGAGCGTTCGAGTTGCTGGCAGACGGTGCCGAACGCGGCCGGTGGGATCGACAGGTAGAACGCGTGGTTGCCGCCCGTGCCGCGCTCCTGGTCGAGTTCCTCCACGGTGCGGGCCAACTCGTCGAAGGCTTCGTCGTCGTCGAAGGCACCGGGCACGAATCGCAGGCCCTTCGACAGGTCACGCCAGACGTCCTCGGAGAAGCCCGTGCGGGCGCCCTCCTTGACCGCGTCCTTGACGATGCGTCCGAAGTCCTGGTCCTCCCAGTCGCGCCGGGCGAAGCCGACGAGGGAGAAGCTGGGGGACAGCAGACCGCGGTTGTAGAGGTCGTAGATGGAGGGCAGCAGCTTCTTGCGGGCGAGGTCTCCGGTGACACCGAACATCACCAGACTGCACGGACCCGCGATGCGCGGGAGGCGGCGGTCGGCCGCCTCCCGCAACGGGTTGATCCCGCGTGCGACGCGAGCAGTGGTCACGAGCCGCCCTGCGAACCCGCGTGCGAACTGGTCGCGGTGCGGATCGCCTGAGTGAGATCGCTCATGCCCTGCTCGGTGTCGGTGAGGTGCACACGTAGCACCGGACGTCCCTTGTCGGCCAGCACCTTGGCGTCGCCGGCGGCCTGCGCTGCGACGAAGTCACCGAAGGTGAAGTCGCGGCCGGGCACCGACAGATCCTCGCGGGGCTCGGTGGTGATCTGCAGGTACACACCGAACTCCGGTCCGCCCTTGTGGTACTGACCGGTGGAGTGCAGGAAGCGCGGGCCCCAGCCGAACGTGACCGGACGGTGCAACGAACGAACGAACAGTTGCCGGACGTCGGCCAGCGACCGGTCGGCGATGCGGTCGAGGTAGGCCATGATCGCCAGGTAGCCGTCCTTCGGCACCTCGCGCAACAAGGCTGCGATCGCGTCCGCTGCCGTCGAAGCGCTACCCAGGAAGTCGCCCGAAGCGCGCACCTCGATGGAACCGTCGGTGAACGCCGGGTCGTCCGCCGCACCGGTGCCCGACTCGAGCATCGAGCGGGCCGCTTCCTTCGCCGATTCCACATCGGGTTGGTCGAACGGGTTGATGCCGAGCAACCGCCCGGCGACCGCCGTGGCGACCTCCCACAACAGGAACGTGGCGCCGAGCGTGCCCGAGACGGCGACGGCGTCGCCGCTCAGCGTGCCGGGGTCACCGGAGGTGAGGTGGACCACCAACTCGTCGTCCGCGTGCTCGTCGGTGTCGACCGATGCCTGACCGGCGACCACCGGGAGCAAACCCTTGCCCTGCTTGCCGGTGCTCTCCGCGATCAACTGCTCGACCCAGTCGCCGAACCCGACGGCTTCGGTACCGGCGTCGACGAAGACCAGCTTGTCGCGCAACGGCTGCGTGCCACCGATCGCGGCGCCCAGACGCAGGCCCGGGTTCGAGTCGTCGTCGGCACCCAATCGCTCTGTGGCAGAAGCAGCTTCGTCCAGCAGTGTTGAGATGTCGGCACCGGCCAGACCGCTCGGCACCAGTCCGAACGCGGTGAGAGCCGAGTAGCGACCTCCGACGTCCGGGTCGGCGTTGAACACCCGGTAGCCGTCCTTGCGGGACTGCTCGTCGAGCGGGCTGCCCGGGTCGGTGACCACGACGATGCGTTCGGTCGGGTCGATGCCCGCCTTCTCGAACGCGTCGACGAACGCCCGGCGCTGGGAGTCGGTCTCGACCGTGCCGCCCGACTTCGACGACACGACGACGACGGTCTGGTCGAGCTGCTCCTGGACGGACGCGCGCACCATGTCCGGCTGCGAACTGTCCAGAACGGTGATCGGCACCCCGGCCGTTGCGCAGATGACCTCGGGAGCCAGCGACGATCCGCCCATGCCGCACAGCACGACCCGACTGACGCCCTTGTCCTGCAGCGACTTTCGCAGGTCCTCGATCTCGGCGACCAGCGGACGCGAGGACTCTGCGAGCCCCACCCAGGCCAGTCGCTTGGCCGATTCGCTCTCGGCGTCCTTGCCCCAGAGCGTCGCGTCCTGCGCGAACAGGCGGCTCGCGACATTGTCCTGGACGAGTTCGGGCAGGTGCCGTTCGATCGCGTCGGCGGCAGCGCCTACCGGCAGCACCTCGATGTTGCTCATTTGGCGGCCGCCTTGTCGAGCTCGCCCTTCACCGAGTCGAGCAGCTCGCCCCAGGAGCCCTCGAACTTGCTGACGCCTTCGTCCTCGAGCACCTTCACGACGTCGTTGTAGTCGACGCCCACGGTGTCGAGCTGGGCGAGCACTTCGCGGGCACCGTCGTAGCCACCGGTCACCTGGTCGCCCGCGACCTCACCGTGGTCGGCGAGCGCGTCGAGCGTCTTGGGCGGCATCGTGTTGACCGTGTCGGCGACGGCGAGGTCGACGACGTACATGGTGTCCTTGTACTCCGGGTTCTTCACACCGGTCGAGGCCCACAACGGGCGCTGGACGTGGGCGCCGTCGTCGGCGAGCGACTGCCAACGCGGGGTCGAGAAGACCTCTTCGAAGGCCTGGTAGGCCAGCCGGGCGTTCGCCACACCGGCCTTGCCCTTGAGCGCCTTGGCCTCGTCCGTACCGATCTCGTCGAGGCGCTTGTCGATCTCGGAGTCGACGCGGCTGACGAAGAAGGACGCGACAGAACGGATCTTGGACAGGTCGTGTCCGTTCTTGTCGGCCTGCTCCAGACCCTCGAGATAGGCGTTCATGACCGCGCGGTAGCGATCGAGGGAGAAGATCAACGTCACGTTGACGCTGATGCCCTCGGCGAGAACGGCGGTGATGGCCGGCAGGCCTGCCTGCGTCGCAGGGATCTTGATCATCGCGTTCGGGCGGTCGACGCTCTTCCAGAGCTTCTTCGCGCTCTCGATGGTGCCGTCGGTGTCCTTGGCCAGTCGCGGGTCGACCTCGATCGACACGCGTCCGTCCTTGCCGTCGGTGCTGTCGTAGACCGACATCAACTGGTCGCACGCGGTGCGGACGTCGTCGGTGGTGATCAGGAAGACCGCCTCGTCGACATCTGCTCCGTCGGCAGCGAGCAGTTTCACCTGCTCGTCGTAGGCAGCGCCGTCCGACAGTGCGGTGGCGAAGATCGTCGGGTTGGTGGTGACACCGACGACGTTCTTCTCCTCGACCAGCTTGGCCAGCTCGTTCTGCTCGAGCATCGTGCGGTTCAGGTCGTCCAGCCAGATCGAGACTCCGACCTCGGACAATGCCTTGGTGTTGCTGTTGGTCATGTCATTCCTCTCGGGAATCAGCTGTATGTGCTTGTGACGGAGCGAAGTTCAGGCGGTGCTCAGTGCCGCTTCGACAGCGGCCAGACGGGCACCTCGACGTCGACGCCGGGGACAGCGTCACCGCTCGTGGCGTCCTTGATCGACTCCTGCGCCGCCGAGACGACGTGGTCGGGAGTGATGCCGAAGTTCTTCAGCACCAGTGCGCCGTCGGCGGACGAACCGAAGTGCTCGATCGACACGCAGCGGCCGGCATCGCCGACGTAGCGGTGCCAGGGCATCGAGATCCCGGCCTCGACGCTGACGCGCGCCTTGACGGACGGCGGAAGCACCTGGTCGCGGTAGCTCTTCGGCTGCTTCTCGAACCATTCGAGGCAAGGAGCGGAGACGACTCGGGCAGCAACGCCCTTGCCCTCCAACGCCTTTCGCGCCTGGATGGCCACGGACACCTCGGAGCCGGTGGCAATGAGGATCACGTCCGGCGTGCCGTCGGTGTCGGCCAGCACGTACGCACCCCTGGCGACGTTGTCGGCAGACGCGTACTCGCTGCGGTCGAGCGTCGGCAGCGCCTGACGCGACAGCGCCAGACCGGCGGGGTGGTCGGTGGTCTCCAGGATCGTGCGCCATGCGACGGCGGTCTCGTTGGCGTCGGCCGGGCGGACGACGTCCAGCATCGGGATCGCGCGCAACGCGGCGAGGTGCTCGATCGGCTGGTGGGTCGGACCGTCTTCGCCCAGACCGACGGAGTCGTGGGTCCAGACGAACGTGACCGGGATGTTCTGCAGGGCAGCCAGGCGCACCGCCGGACGCATGTAGTCGGAGAACACCAGGAAGGTGCCGCCGTACGGACGGGTCAATCCTTCGAGGGCGATTCCGTTGAGTGCCAGGCCCATTGCGAATTCACGAACACCGAAGTGCAGTGTGCGTCCGTACGGGTTGCCCTTCCACTCCTCGGTCTGCCGATCGGCCGGGATGAACGAGGGCTGGCCGCCCATCGTGGTGTTGTTCGACTCGGCGAGGTCGGCCGAACCGCCCCACAGCTCCGGCATGACGTCGGCCAGCGCGGTGAGGATCTTGCCGGACGCCGCACGGGTGGCGATGCCCTTCTCGTCGGCCTCGAAGGTGGGGAACGCCTTCTCGAAACCCTCGGGCAGCTTGCGGTCGACCAGGCGGCCGAGCAACGTCGCGTTGTCCGGGTTGGCCTTGCGCCACGCTTCGTACTTGGCGTCCCAATCGGCGCGCGCCTTCTTGCCGCGCTGCACGACACCGCGGGCGTGGTCGATCACGGCGTCGCTGACCTCGAAGGTCTTGCGGCCGTCGAAGCCGAGCAGCTTCTTCAGACCGGTGACCTCTTCGTCGCCGAGTGCCGAACCGTGCGACTTGCCCGTGCCCTGCTTGGTGGGCGAGGGCCAGGCGATGACCGTGCGCAGAATGATCAGGCTCGGCTTGTCGGCCTGAGTCTTGGCCTTCAGCAAAGCGGCGTAGAGGGCGTCGACGTCCTCTACGTAGCCGGGGTCGGTGGTGCCGTGCTGCTTGCGCCACGGGACCTCGATGACCTCCCAACCGTAGGACTCGTAACGGCCCTTGACGTCTTCGGTGAAGGAGACGTCGGTGTCGTCCTCGATGGAGATCTGGTTCTGGTCGTAGATCGCGATCAGGTTGCCGAGCTTCTGGGTGCCGGCGAGCGAGCTGGACTCGCCGCTGACGCCCTCCATCAGGCAGCCGTCACCTGCGACGACGTAGATGTGGTGGTCGAACGGGCTCTCGCCCTGCGGTGCGTCGGGGTCGAGCAGACCGCGCTGACGGCGCTGGGCCATCGCCATGCCGACCGCGGACGCGAAGCCCGAGCCGAGCGGACCGGTCGTGATCTCGACACCGGTGGTATGCGTGGTTTCCGGGTGGCCGGGCGTCGCCGACTCCCAGGTGCGCAGCGCCTCCAGGTCGGACAGCTGCATGCCGTAGCCGCTGAAGTAGAGCTGGATGTACTGGGTCAGGCTGGAGTGTCCGGCCGACAGCACGAACCGGTCCCGACCCAACCAATGCGGGTCGGACGGGTCGTGGGTCATCACGTTCTGGTAGAGCAGGTACGCCGCCGGCGCGAGGCTGATCGCGGTGCCGGGGTGACCGTTGCCGGTCTTTTGCACCGCGTCGGCCGCGAGGATGCGCGCGGTGTCGACTGCGCGGACGTCGAGGTCGGTCCAGCCGACCGCGTCGGCCTTCGGCAGGGTCAGGCTGTCGTCACGACCGGCGATGGGGGAGGCGTCCGTGGTCACGTGTGAGGGCTCCTTCGAAACGGAGAATTGGGTTCGTGTTCGAGCCTAGACCTGACGCACGCGTCGGTGTCGGCTGCGTGCGGGTCGACTGGGGCGCCGTGGGGTGGCGAGTCTCACTCGCGTCGGACGCCGGCACATCGGGTGAGCGTTCGGGCGGCCGGAACCGAAGGGATAGACTCGAGTTCGTGCGCGTTCACCGCACGAACCATCGTCAAGGAGCATCGTGACCACGATCGAGCCGCGTACGGCCGGCCGTACGAACGACGCCGGATCGACCGATCGCTCCACCCGCCAGGTGATTGCCGACTACGTCGCCCTCACCAAACCGCGGATCATCGAACTCCTGCTGGTGACCACCTTCCCGGTGATGTTCCTGGCCGAGCGCGGTATCCCGAATGTCTGGCTGATCTTGGCCACCCTTGTCGGCGGCTCGTTGTCGGCCGGTTCCGCGAACGCGTTCAACTGCTACCTCGACCGTGATATCGACAAGCTGATGCACCGGACCGAGGGTCGCCCGCTGGTCACCGGCGCAATCTGCCCGCGCAACGCGCTGATCTTCGCGTCCGTGCTCGGTGTGGCCTCGACGCTGTGGCTCGGCCTGCTGGTCAACTGGCTGTCGGCTGCACTGTCGGTGGGCGCGATCGTGCTCTACGTCGGCTTCTACACGATGCTGCTTAAGCGCCGCACATCCCAGAACATCGTCTGGGGCGGCGTCGCCGGCTGCATGCCGGTGCTGATCGGCTGGTCCAGCGTCACCGACTCGCTGTCGTGGTCGGCGCTCGTGCTGTTCCTGGTCGTGTTCTTCTGGACGCCGCCGCACTACTGGCCGTTGTCAATGCGCTTCAAGGACGAGTATGCCAACGCCGGTGTGCCGATGCTCCCGGTCGTCGCGCAGGACACCGCGGTCGCCAGGCAGATCGTCATCTACTCCTGGGTGACCGTGCTGACCACGCTGGTGCTGATCCCGGTCGCCCCGATGGGATGGATCTACACCGTGCTCGCCGTGCTGTCCGGCGCACTGTTCCTGGTCGAGGCGCACAAGCTGCAGGCGCGCGCCAAGCAGGGAGTGCCGTACTCGGTGCTGAAGCCGATGCGGCTGTTCCACTACTCGATCAGCTACCTGACGCTGGTCTTCCTCGGTGTCGCCCTCGACCCGATCCTGTACGCCGCCCTCCCAGGTCTGTAGTTGCCAGCGGCGACCGCCTCACAGGTAGCCGTTCTCCCGCAGCAGCGCGACGATCGGCGCAGCGCTCTTCGCCTGCCGACCTGCACCCATCAACTCCGGCGTACATCCGACGAAGACGTCGATCGACACAGCCGGACCGGAGGCATAGTCGAAGACCAACGATCGGTTCTGCTGGGGTTTCGGCGCCTGGCCGCATGAACTCCAACCTTGTGCTGTGGTCGTCGGTAGGGCCCCAAGGACACGAATGACCTCGGTGCGCAGCGCTGCAGAGGGTGGGCGCATGGCCTTGCTCTCGTCGCAGACGGTGAATCCGATCGGGTCACCCGGGATGAGGTCACGGTCGCTTCCGACTCGTCCCGTCCCACGCGAACACCCCCCGTCCCGCGGCGGAGCCACCCACCTCGCCTGCTTCGCCGAATCAGCCAGCACGCGGCCGAATGCGGGGTCCGCCGTGAACGTGCCGTTCGACGTGGTGGAGCAGTTGTTCGGGTCGTCCTGAGCTGCCACCCACACCCTCCCGGTCCGGTAGGTGAGTCCGAGCAGCTGGTTGGTGACGGGGCCACCCGCGGCGGTGCATGCCCGACCGGACGAACGGGCTCTCATCTGGTACCCGAGATCGTTCGGGATCCGGTCGAGCCCGGCGGCGAGGGTCGTCGATGTGGCGAGGGGGAAGGTCTTCCCTGCCACCTGCTGGTCCATGTTGGTGCCGGCCGGGTAGCTGCAGATGACGGCACTTGTCGGAACACCCGGTGGCACAAGGGAATCGGACGTCCCTGCCAGTGTCGCCGCCTGCGGTACCCACGTCGGTGACTGCCGCGCCCGTGCCGGGCACGTGGCGGTTTTCACGGGTGGTGTCGTCGGGCTGCTCGTCGAACCGGTGGACGATGTCGACGATGGCGCAGCAGTGGACCCGGGCGGCGACGAACCAGCGACCTTCTCGCTTCCGCAACCGGTGATGACGAGAAGTCCGGTGGCGAGAACCGCTGTCCGGACGAGACGAGCGCTCATGATTCCCCCTGGTGTGTGATGAATCACAGCATGGCCCGCCAGCGGCGCTCTGTCTGCTGCGTACGCCGAATCGTGACGATGCGTCCGGCGAGCGGCTACACGTCCTCGCGGACCCGAAGCGACAGCAGCGCCCAGGTCACGCTCGCCACGAGCAGCGACGCACCGAGCATGTGCAGCAGCACGAGCACCCAGGGCAGGTCGGTGAAGTACTGCACGTATCCGATCAGTCCCTGCAGCAGGGTCACGATCAGCAGTGCGGTCCAGGCGCGCGGGGCGTTGGTGCCGGGTGCAGTGAGGCGGACGGCGACCAGCACGCCGATCACGAGTCCGACGAAGAGCATGACGGCATCGGCGTGCAACCAGGAGATCGTGCGCGGGTCGAGTCCGAGACGGACGGGTTCGTCGGCGTCCCCGGAGTGCGGACCCGAGCCGGTGACCAGGGTGCCGAGAAGGAGCACGACCGCGGTGAACGCGGCGACGCCCTGAGCAAGGCGCCAGATGCCCGGCCGGACGATGAGTCGCGCGGGCGCGTCACCTTCCCGGCCGCGCCACACCAGCCAGGCGGAGGCTGCGACCAGCAGCATCGAGATCATGAAGTGCGCGGCGACGATCGCCGGGTTGAGGCCGGTCAACACCGTGATGCCGCCGACGATCGCCTGCAGCGCGATACCGATCAGCACCATCGCGGTCGGCAGTCGCAGCCCCTTGCGCTGCGGTGCGCCCTTGATGATCCCGATCAGCAGGGCGAGAGCCACGATGCTCAGCAGGCCGGTCAGTGTGCGGTTGCCGAACTCGACGTACTTGTGCCACGACTGTTCCTGGTAGCGCGTGGGCGTGATCGACCCCTCCACGCACTGCGGCCATTCGGGACATCCGAGACCGCTGCCGGTGAGGCGGACCAGTCCACCCGTCACCACGATGCCGATCTGGCAGGCGAGGTTCAACCAGAACAGCGTCGTCAGCCAGCGGGGAAGGGGACGCGAGGAGAGTGTGGGCAGGAGGAACCCGCGTCCGGCTGAACCCGCCGCCTCGCAGGTGCGCAGGTCGTGGTCGGTCCGGGTGCTCGTCATGTCAGGTGCCATTCGTCGTCATTCGTTGCTTCAGTCGCTCCAGTCGAAGGTGCCCAGGGCGAGCACGGAAGCCAGGGCTCCCCATGCGGCCAGGACGAGGAGAGGCAGGAGTGCGTCGCCGACGTGACCGGTCAGCGCATGACGCAGACCGTCGCCGAGAGCGCCCGACGGCAACCACGCGACGACGGAGCCGAGCACTCCGGGCAGCCGGTCGGACGGGAGCAGCAGGCCCCCGAGTCCTGCGACCAGTACCCAGATCAGGTTGGCGACCGCGAGGACTGCTTCGGCGCGCAGCGACCCGGCGAGCAGGAGAGCGAGGGCGACCCAGGTCCAGGTGCTGATCACGAGGAAGAGCAGCGCCACCGGCAGGCCCCCGACCGAGGGACGCCAGCCGAGTGCGAGGCCGAGTCCACCGAGCACGACGGTTTGAATGCCGACGACCGCGAGGACTCCGATTGCTTTGCCCCACAACAGTCCTGAGCGACCCAGGGGGGTGGTGCCGAGGAAGCGCAGCACCCCGTAGCGGCGGTCGAAACCAGTGGCGATGGCCTGCCCGGTGAACCCGGTCGACACGACGGCGAGGGCCAGTACGCCCGGGACGATCAGGTCGATCCGCCGTCCGGCTCCGAGGTCGGGGACGTCGGTGAGGACCAGCGCAAGCAGTGCCAGCGCGGGGAGCACCAGGGAGACGAGCAGCTGCTCGCCGTTGGAGAGCAGGGTGCGGGTCTCGTACCCCGCCTGAGCCCGGACGCGGGCAGCGGTTGTGGAACTCATCGGGTCGCCTCGGTACGGCGGGTCAGTTCGAAGTAGCGCGCCTCCAGGCCGGTGGTGCCGGCCACCTCCGCGAGCGTGCCCGCTGCGCGGACCTGCCCGTGAGCGATCACGACGATGTCGTCCGCCAGTCGTTCGGCCTCCTCGAACGAGTGCGTGGTCACCACGACCGCGCAGCCCCGGTCGCGTTCGTCACGGATGAGGTCCCACACGTCCAGCCGTGCATGCGGGTCGAGGCCGGCCGTCGGTTCGTCGAGGAAAGCCACCTCGGGAGTGCCGAGCAGCGCGGCGGTCAGGGCGACGCGCTGCCGTTGGCCGCCGGACAGCCTGCGCATCGAGGTGTCCCAGAAAGCTTGCAGATCAAGCCGATTCGCGAGTTCATCGAGGCGAACACGTCCGTCGACGAGAGTCGCCACGTGCTGCAGGAAGCGTCGTGCGCCGACTGCACCCGGAAGCCCGCCATCCTGCAGCATGACACCGACCCGGCTGCGGTGCCGATCGTCGGCGCGCCAGGGGGAGCGGCCGAGCACGCGGACCGAGCCGGTCTGCGGCTGCTTGAGGCCCTCGGCGAGTTCCATCGCGGTGGTCTTACCGGCTCCGTTCGGCCCGAGGACGCAGGTCACTCGTCCGGCGTCGGCTGTGAAGGCGAGCGCATCGAGAGCGGTGTTGGTGCCGTATCGGTGCGTCACCTGATCGAACGCGACCGCCGGAGACTTCACGGTCACCCAGTCTAGGTTGCTTTTCGGACGGCGATGACAGCCGTCATCAGCTCAGGCCGACGCCTGGGAGTCCGTGCACGCGCCGCTCGATCGCCGGGGACGCCGGACGGGGAACGCGCGAGCCGGCGGCTGCGGACGTGGTTGTTGGACGGGATCCACGGCATGTCCGCCTGATCGCCGAGGCCTCGCCGGAGGCACGTGAGCGGGTTAGGTCATCCTGAGTTTCCACGGCTTTTCGAATAAGGACATACTGGTGTTGTGTTTATTGCTGACCGTGCTGCGCCCGCAGCCGACCGTGCCGAGTCCGGCACGCGTCGTCGCGTGCTCACGCTGGTCAGCGAGCGGGGTCCGATCACCGCTGCGCAAGTCGCCGAGATTCTCGGTCTGACCACTGCCGGCGTCCGACGTCACCTCGACGTGCTGGCCGAGGAAGGCGCGGTCGAGGAATCCGATCACGCGCTGGCCGGCGCCCGTAAGCGGGGACGTCCGGCCCGGGCGTATGTGCTGACCGAGCGGGGCCACCAGAGCCTGCGCGGCGACTACGACGAACTCGCCACCTCGGTGCTGCGCTTCCTGCGTGACAACCAGGGCGAGGAGGCCGTGGGTGCCTTCGCGCGGGCGCGAGCCCTGAAGCTCGCCGAGCAGGTCCGCCCCGCCGTCGAGGCGGCGGGCGACGACCCCGAGGCGCGCACCGCGGCGCTCGCCGAAGCGTTGCGTATCGAGGGCTACGCCGCATCGTCCCGGCCGGTCGGGAAGGGAACGCCACTCGCAGGCGTTCAACTGTGTCAAGGGCACTGCCCGGTGCAACATGTGGCCGCCGAGTTCCCGCAGTTCTGCGAAGCCGAGACCGAAATCTTCTCCGACCTGCTCGGAGCGCACGTCCAAAGACTTGCGTCGCTCGCATACGGCGACCACGTCTGCACGACGTTCATCCCCGCCAACCAACTTGCCAATTCGCCACAGAAGAGAAGGGATCCGCGATGAGCACCATCGAAGAGCTCAACCCGGGACTGAAGGACATCGGCCGTTACGAATACGGCTGGGCCGACAGTGACACCGCGGGCGCCAGCGCTCGCCGCGGCCTGAACGACGAGGTCGTCCACGACATCTCCGACCGCAAGAGCGAGCCGGCCTGGATGAAGGAGCGCCGTCTCAAGGCGCTCAACCTGTTCTACAAGAAGCCCATGCCGCAGTGGGGCTCCGATCTCACCGGCATCGACTTCCAGAACATCAAGTACTTCGTGAAGTCCACCGAGAAGCAGGCCACCAGCTGGGAGGACCTGCCCGAGGACATCAAGAACACCTACGACCGACTCGGCATCCCCGAGGCGGAGAAGCAGCGCCTGGTCGCCGGCGTCGCCGCCCAGTACGAGTCCGAGGTCGTCTACCACCAGATCCGCGAAGACCTGGAGGAGAAGGGTGTCATCTTCGTCGACACCGACACCGGTCTGCGCGAGCACGAGGAACTCTTCAAGGAGTACTTCGGTTCGGTCATCCCCAGCGGCGACAACAAGTTCGCGGCGCTGAACACGGCCGTGTGGTCGGGTGGCTCGTTCATCTACGTGCCCAAGGGCGTCCACGTCGACATCCCGCTGCAGGCCTACTTCCGCATCAACACCGAGAACATGGGCCAGTTCGAGCGGACGCTGATCATCGCCGACGAGGACTCCTACGTCCACTACGTCGAGGGCTGCACCGCGCCGATCTACAAGTCCGACTCCCTGCACTCCGCCGTCGTCGAGATCATCGTGAAGAAGAACGCCCGCGTCCGGTACACGACCATCCAGAACTGGTCGAACAACGTGTACAACCTGGTCACCAAGCGCGCCACCTGCGACGAGGGCGCGACGATGGAGTGGATCGACGGCAACATCGGCTCCAAGGTCACCATGAAGTACCCGGCGGTCTTCCTGCTCGGCGAGCACGCCAAGGGCGAGACCCTGTCGATCGCGTTCGCCGGCGAGGGCCAGCATCAGGACGCCGGCTCGAAGATGGTGCACGCCGCGCCGAACACCTCCTCGACGATCGTGTCGAAGTCGGTGGCCCGTGGCGGTGGCCGCACCTCCTACCGCGGTCTCGTGCAGATCCTCGAGGGCGCCAGCGGTTCCAAGTCGAGCGTGGTCTGCGACGCGCTGCTGGTCGACCAGATCAGCCGCAGCGACACCTACCCGTACGTCGACGTCCGCGAGGACGACGTGCAGATGGGCCACGAGGCCACGGTGTCCAAGGTCAGCGAGGACCAGCTGTTCTACCTGCGCTCGCGCGGTCTGTCGGAGGAGGAGGCCATGGCGATGATCGTGCGCGGCTTCGTCGAGCCGATCGCCCGTGAGCTGCCGATGGAGTACGCGCTCGAACTCAACCGCCTGATCGAGCTGCAGATGGAAGGTGCCGTCGGATAACCCCCGACGCACCCGCAAATCCATCAACGACAAGGAGATTCAACTTTCATGACGCTCATCACGCCAGAGCGCAACCAGGCCCAGGGGCACACCGACTCGTCTGCGGCCTTCGTGCCCGACCAGTCGCGCGCCGAGCGCAAGACCTCGTTCGAGCCGGCCGACTTCCCCGTGCCGCACGGCCGCGAGGAGGAGTGGCGCTTCACCCCGATCGACACGCTGACCAACCTGTTCAGCGACGCCGCGGGCGACGACGGTGCGGTCACCGTCGACGTCAGCGGTGCGCAGGCGGTCGTGGCCGACACGCTGGACATCGGTGAGGCCCCGCGCGGAACCGTGCTCACGCCGGCCGATCGGGCGGCGGTGGTTGCCTCGGCCAACACCGAGCAGGCGCTGCACCTGAAGCTGGACAACGACACCGAGTACGCGGAGCCGCTGCGCGTCCGCGTGCACGGTGAGGGTGCCGGACGTCGTTCCAACGCGCACTACGTCATCGAGGCCGGACGGCACTCGAAGGCCCTGGTGATTCTGGAGCACACCGGGTCGGCCGACCACACCGGCAACCTCGAGGTCGTCGTCGGTGACGGTGCCAACCTCACGGTCGTCTCGCTGCAGCAGTGGGACGACGACGCCAATCACCTCGGTCAGCACGACGCGATGGTCGGACGCGACGCCACCTACCGTCACATCGTCGTGACGCTGGGAGGCAACGTCGTGCGGTTGAACAGCAACGTGAAGTACGCCGGCCCCGGCGGCGACGCGACGCTGCTCGGTGTCTACTTCGCCGACGCCGGTCAGCACCTGGAGCATCGCTCCTTCGTCGACCACAACGCGCCGCGCTGCCGGTCGCTGGTCACCTACAAGGGTGCGCTGCAGGGCGACACCGCCCGCACCGTCTGGGTGGGCGACGTGTTGATCCGCGCCGAGGCCGAGGGGATCGAGACCTACGAGCTCAACCGCAACCTGGTGCTCACCGACGGGGCGCGCGCCGACTCGGTGCCAAACCTTGAGATCGAGACCGGCGACATCGAGGGGGCGGGGCACGCGTCCTCGACCGGCCGCTTCGACGACGAGCAGTTGTTCTACCTGCAGGCTCGCGGCATTCCCGAGGCCGAGGCCCGTCGCCTGGTCGTGCGCGGCTTCTTCGCCGACATCATCGCCAAGATCGGTGTTCCCGAGGTCGTCGACGGCCTGATGGAAGCCATCGAGGACGAACTGGCGGCGACCCAGCAGTGAGCGAGTATGTCAAGGTCTGCACCCTGGACGACCTGCCCGAGGTCGGCGCAGTGGTCGCCGATTTCGACGGTCGCCGGGTCGCCATCGTGCGCGACAGCCTCGGCGAGGTGCACGCGATCGACGACACCTGCACCCACGCGAACGTCTCGTTGGCCGAGGGTGAGGTCGAGGGCTGCACCATCGAGTGCTGGCTGCACGGCTCCCGTTTCGACCTCAACACCGGGGCGCCGACAGGCCTGCCGGCCACTGTCCCGGTCGTCGTCCACTTCGTGAAGATCGACGGCTCCGACGTCAACGTCGCCCTGAACAACTGAACTTTTCGAACCTGCTTCAAGGAAAGAGAACACTGATATGACGACTCTCGAGATCAAGGATCTGCACGTCTCGGTCGACACCGAGCACGGCGAGAAGGAGATCCTCAAGGGCGTGAACCTGACCATCAAGTCGGGTGAGACCCACGCGATCATGGGCCCGAACGGCTCCGGCAAGTCGACCCTGGCGTACTCGATCGCCGGGCACCCGAAGTACACGATCACCTCCGGTGAGGTGCTGCTGGACGGCGAGAACGTCCTCGACATGGAGGTCGACGAGCGCGCTCGCGCCGGCATCTTCCTGGCGATGCAGTACCCGGTCGAGGTTCCGGGCGTGACCGTCTCGAACTTCCTGCGTACCGCCAAGACCGCCATCGACGGCGAGGCGCCGAAGCTGCGCACCTGGGTCAAGGACGTCAAGGGCGCCATGGAGAACCTGCGCATGGACCCCGCGTTCGCCGAGCGCAACGTCAACGAGGGCTTCTCCGGTGGTGAGAAGAAGCGTCACGAGATCCTGCAGATGGAGCTGCTGCAGCCGAAGATCGCCGTGCTCGACGAGACCGACTCCGGCCTCGACGTCGACGCGCTGCGCATCGTCTCCGAGGGCGTCAACCGCGCCAAGGAAACCTCGGAGGTGGGCGTGCTGCTGATCACCCACTACACGCGCATCCTCAACTACATCAAGCCCGACTTCGTGCACGTCTTCGTCGACGGCAAGGTCGCCGAGGAGGGTGGCCCGGAGCTGGCCGAGCGCCTCGAAGCCGAGGGCTACGACCGTTACCTGACCGCCAAGGCCTGAGCCGGATGACTTCTTTCGACGTGCAGCGGCTGCGGGAGGACTTCCCGCTGCTGCGCCGTACCGTGCGAGGTGACCAGCCACTGGTCTACCTCGACTCCGGTGCGACGTCGCAGAAGCCGCTCACCGTGCTGGACGCGGAGCGCAGCTACTACGAGCAGCAGAACTCCGCCGTCCACCGCGGTGCACATCAGCTGGCCGAAGAGGCCACGGACGCCTACGAGCAGGCGCGGGCCAAGATCGCCGCGTTCATCGGTAGTTCGGTCGACGAGATCGTGTTCACCAAGAACGCGACCGAGTCGATCAACCTGGTGACCAACGCGTTCGCCACCTCGCCGCATCCGCGGATCGAGGGCAGCGAACGCTTCGAGATCGGTCCGGGTGACGAGGTGCTCGTCACCGAGATGGAGCATCACGCCAACCTTGTCCCCTGGCAGGAGCTGTGCCGTCGTACCGGCGCGACCCTGCGCTGGATCGGGATGACGCCGGACGGCCTTCTCGACCTGTCGAACCTGGACGAGTTGCTCACCGAACGCACCAAGGTCGTCGCCTTCACGCACGTGTCCAACGTGCTGGGCACGATCAATCCGGTGCGCGAGATCGCCGACCGGGCACACGCCGTCGGTGCCCTGGTCGTGCTGGACGCGTGCCAGTCGGTGCCGCACATCCCGGTCAACGTGACCGCTCTCGGTGTCGACTTCCTGGCGTTCAGCGGCCACAAGATGCTCGGCCCGATGGGCATCGGTGTGTTATGGGGACGGGCAGAACTGCTCGAAGCCATGCCGCCGTTCATCACCGGTGGCTCGATGATCGAGACCGTCTACATGGACCACTCGACCTACGCGGGCCCCCCGCAGCGGTTCGAGGCCGGTGTCCCGATGGCCGCTCAGGCCGTCGGTCTCGGCGTCGCCTGCGACTACCTGTGCGACATCGGCATGGACGTCGCCGCCGCCCACGACCGTGAACTCGTCCAGGCGACGCTCGACGGTCTGGCGAAGCGTCCGTGGGTCCGGGTGCTGGGTCCGCTCGACGCCGCCTCGCGAGCCGGCGCGGTCGCGTTCGTCGTCGACGGCGTGCACCCGCACGACGTCGGCCAGATCCTGGACGACTCCGGGGTCGCCGTCCGTACCGGTCACCACTGCGCGTGGCCGTTGCACCGGGCGTTCAAGGTGCCGGCCTCGACGCGGGTCAGCTTCGGGGTGTACAACACGCTGGACGAGGTTGACGCGTTCCTGAACGCTCTCGATCGCGTGCCGGCAGTGTTCGGTCTCGACGCCGAGATCGCACAGGCGCCCGATGCGAAGGCGGAGGCCTCCTGATGGACCTGTACCAGCAGTTGATCCTCGACCACTCCAAGCGCCCGCAGCACGCGGGCCTGCGCGAGCCGTTCGACGCCGAGACACACCACGTCAATACCTCGTGCGGCGACGAGGTCACCCTTCGAGTTCACCTCGAGGGTGAGGGTTCGGACGCCAAGGTCGCCGATGTTTCCTACGACTCGATCGGTTGCTCGATCTCTGTCGCCTCGACCTCGATCCTGGCCGAGGAGGTGATCGGCCACAGTGTGACCGAGAGCCTGGAAACCTTCGAGGCGATGCGTTCCATGCTCACTAGCCGTGGCCAGGACCCGGGGGATGAGGAGATGATCGGTGACGGCGTCGCCCTTGCCGGTGTCTCCAAATACCCGGCCCGGGTGAAGTGTGCGCTGCTGGGGTGGACCGCCTACACCGACGCGCTGGCACGAGCCGGCGCCGACATCTCAAGTACTTCTTCGCAGGCCCGATCTCAGGGAGGCAACTCATGACCGACGTACAGACCCCGCCCAACGTGGCGGACGTGGAAGAGGCGATGCGCGACGTCGTCGACCCCGAGCTCGGCATCAATGTCGTCGACCTCGGCCTTGTCTACGGCATCACCGTCGACGGCGACAACAACACCGTCATCGACATGACCTTGACCTCGGCGGCCTGCCCGCTGACCGACGTCATCGAGGATCAGACCCACCAGGCGCTCGAGGGGCTCGTCTCCTCGGCCCGGATCAACTGGGTCTGGATGCCGCCGTGGGGTCCGGACAAGATCACCGACGACGGACGCGAGCAGCTTCGCGCCCTCGGTTTCAACGTCTAGCCTGGACCGCATGAGTGACGACCGGCGAGCTGGCACCCTGTGGGTGGTCGGCTGGCCGGTCGTTGTCGTTGTCGTTGTCGCGGCGGTCTGTCTGGCCGGGCTACCCGACGGTGGCGTGCTGCCTGCGGTGCTGGCGGTGCTCGTCGGCGTCGTCGCGGTCGCTGCTGGTCAACGCTCGTACGGTCCGCGCGCGACCGCAGGTCTGCACGCTCCGGCATCCGTGCTCACCGCCCCGACACGATGCTCGGTGGCACAGATCGTGCTGCGGCACCCGATCCAGCCACGCGCTCCCGGGCTGGTCTGAGCCCGCACAACTCAGACTCGACCCGAACGAATCCCCGTGTGGGGGAAACGGAGCACCTTGCCATGCCTGACTTCTTCTCGCCCCTGACCGCCCTGCTGGGCACACTCCTGGCCGGCGCCCACGCGTTGGCCACCACCATCGGTCTATCCGGCGCTGCCGACTGGGTGGTGGCGATCGCGCTGCTCACCTGTGCAGTCCGTCTGGTCCTGCTCCCGCTTGCCATCTCCGGGGCCAAACACGCCCGGGCCGCGGCGAAGGCCGCACCCGCCATGCGCGAGTTGCAGGCGAAGTACGCCGGCAAGCGGGACCAGGAGAGCATCAAGGCGATGATGCAGGAGCGCAAGGCCATCCAGGCCGAGCACGGCATGTCGGCCGCAGGCTGCCTGCCGGTGCTGCTGCAGATGCCGGTCTTCCTCTCCCTGTACCACCTGATCATGAAGGTGACCGACGGCAAGCGGGTCGGCGCCTTGAGCAACCAGGCGGTCGGATCAGCGATGGCCGCATCGCTGTTCGGCGTCGGTCTCGACTCACGGCTCAACGCGGTGAGCGGCACTCAGTTCGTAGTGATCCTGCTGATCGCGCTGGTCGCCGGCGGGGCAACCTGGGCCACCCAACGATGGTTCAACTTCAGCACCCCGGCCGAAGGTGACCCGATGGCCGGCGTGCTGAAGGTGATGCCCTGGTTGTCCCTGGTGGGCGTGGTCTTCGGTGCCTTCTTCGTTCCGGCGGGCCTGGTCCTGTACTGGATGTTCTCCAACCTGTGGACGCTCGGCCAGCAGGCCGTCCTGGTGCGCAAGTACGGCCAGGACGCGCCGCTGACGTCACCGATGATTCCCGACAACGCGTAAAGCACTCGTGGACCGGAGCCGGTCCGGACGGAGCACGAGCCGGTCAGTCCGAAGATGACCCGTCGGTGCCCTTTCGGCAGACCTCTCGGGCCCGGTGATAAGCGGCACGTCACCGACCGGCGCTCACAGACAGTGCACAGTGACCCGACAGGACGACGCCGGCAAGCAGGTGTCGACTGACGGTCATGTCAACGAGGGAGAAGACCATGACCGACCGACTGCGCACCTACGAGGGCCGCGTGCTGCCGAAGCAGGACGAGGAGGTCGTGGATCAGGGCTTGCAGTTCGACCTGACCACGCTCAGCCGCCCTCGCGCGCTCAAGGTTTTCGGCTTCGGTGCGGGCACTGCGGTACTGGCAGCCTGCGGTTCGGGCGGTGACTCAACCGGTGCGTCGACGAGCAATGCAACCGACTCCTCGGGCAGCGCCGCCACGTCGTCCGCGAGTCTGTCCGAGATCCCGGACGAGACCGCCGGGCCGTACCCCGGTGACGGCTCCAACGGACCGGACATCCTGCAGGAGTCCGGCGTCGTGCGCCGGGACATCCGCAGCAGCATCGGTTCGGTCAGGGGCACCGCGCAGGGCGTGCCGATGACTCTGGAGCTCACTGTGCTCGACATGGCCGACTCCGGCGCCGCGTTCAAGAACGCCGCCGTCTACGCATGGCACTGCGACCGAGACGGCAACTACTCGATGTACAGCTCCGGGGTCGAGAACGAGAATTACCTGCGCGGCGTGCAGATCGCCGACGCCGACGGCAAGGTCACCTTCACCTCGATCTTTCCCGCCTGCTACTCGGGGCGCTGGCCGCACATCCACTTCGAGGTGTACCCAGACCAGGACGCCATCACCGACTCGTTGAAGGTCATCGCCACCTCCCAGGTCGCGTTGCCGAAGAACGTCTGCGATGCGGTGTACGCCACCTCGGGGTACGAACGGTCGGTCACCAACCTGGCCCAGCTGAGCCTGGATAGCGACAACGTGTTCGGGGACGACGGCGGCAAGTCACAGATCGCCACGACCACAGGCAGTCCGAGTGTCGGCTACCAGGTCGCACTGACCGTTCCGGTCGACACGCGCACCGCCCTTTCCGGTGGCGCTACGGGTCGGTGATCCAGGTCTGCAACGCCGGATCCTCGGTGGTCTGAGGACGCGATGGTGGCTGGACCCACCCGTAGCTTCGGGGGTTCCACCCAACAACGAGTGGGGTCCGACCGATCGGTCGGACCCCACTCGTTGTTAGGTGGTGCTAGGACTACTCCACAGTGGCCGGCGCGAAAGTGTCGCACTGGCGGATGTCTCCGCTTTCGTACCCGACCATGAACCACTTCTGGCGAGCGGCTGCGGAGCCGTGGGTCCAGTTCTCCGGGGTCACACGCCCCTGGGACTTCTCCTGGATCCGGTCGTCACCGACAGCTGCGGCAGCTGACAGCGCGGACTTGATGTCCTGCTCGGTCGGCTTCTGCAGCAGCGTGTTGCCGTTCGCGTCCTTGGTGTTGGCCGCGTGGTGCACCCAGAGCCCGCCGTAGCAGTCGGCCTGCAGTTCGGTGCGAACCGCGGCGGAGTTCGGACCCTTCGGGTCCTGCTGCGAGCGGCCGAGGATGCCGAGCAGGTTCTGCACGTGGTGGCCGTACTCGTGCGCGACGACGTACATCTGCGCGAGGTTGCCGCCGTCGGCGCCGTACTTGCTCGACAGCTCCTGGAAGAAGGAGACGTCGATGTAGACCTTCTGGTCCAGCGGGCAGTAGAACGGGCCCATCGCCGAGCTACCGGTACCGCACGCGGTCTGGGTGGAGCCGCTGTACAGGACGGTCTTCGCGGGCTCGTACTGCTTGCCGTACTGGGGCAGGTAGTTGGTCCAGAAGTCCTGGGCACTGTTGACCGTGCCGATCACGCGGCAGGTGTCGTCGCGGTTGGCGTCTGCGCCGGTCTTGCACTGGGAGATCGACTGGTCGACCGAGCTGTTGCTGCCGGCGACATTCTGGGTGCCCATGTCCCACGGGTTGGCGCCGCCGCCGGCACCTCCACCGCCGCCTCCACCGAGGCCGTTCAGCAGGACCATGATGACCATCAGGATGAGACCGCCGACACCGCCGACGGCGATGCCACCGGGCGCCATACCGCCGCCACCGCCGCCACCCTCCACCTGTGAGGTGTCGAGCTGGGCATTGTCGTTGAACGTCACTTGGGACCTCCGTGTCCGTCGGCGCCCTGGTCAGGTCGCCGCTCTACTGCCTGCGTAGACTATCCAGTCGCGCGCGCCACTCGTCGCATGCGCGCCACCCAGTTGCCGCGGTCGATCCGCAGTGCACCCGCGATCTGTCCGAAGGACTTCTGAAGATGATCACCGCTCAAGGCATCGAGCTGCGCGCCGGCTCCCGACTCTTGGTGGAGAACGCCACCTTCCGCGTCGCTCCCGGAGACCGGGTGGGCCTGGTCGGACGCAACGGTGCCGGCAAGACGACGCTCACCAAAGTCCTTGCCGGACAAGGCATTCCGGCCGCCGGCACGGTCACGAGTTCCGGCGAGGTGGGCTACCTGCCGCAGGACCCGCGCACCGGCGACCTGGAGATCCTGGCCCGGGACCGCATCCTTTCGGCGCGTGGACTCGATTCGATCATCCGCGACCTGCGCAAGGCCGAGGCAGGTATGGCGGACGAGGACGAGGAGTTGCGCGAGAAGGCGATGCGTCGTTACTCCCGGTTGGACGCCGAGTTCACCGCGCAGGGCGGGTACGCCGCCGAGTCCGAAGCGGCGTCCATCGCCTCCAGCCTCAGCCTGCCGGAGCGGGTACTGGGCCAGCCGTTGAAGACGCTCTCGGGAGGTCAGCGTCGCCGCGTGGAACTCTCCCGCATCCTGTTCAGCGGTGCGCAGACCCTGCTGCTCGACGAGCCGACCAACCACTTGGACGCCGACTCGATCATCTGGCTGCGCGATTACCTGAAGGCCTACCGGGGCGGTCTGATCATCATCAGCCACGACGTGGAGATGCTCGACACCGTCGTCACCCGCGTCTTCCATCTGGACGCCAACCGGGCCGAGCTCGACATCTACAACGTCGGCTGGAAGCCCTATCTGCAGCAGCGCGAGACCGACGAGAAGCGCCGCAAGCGCGAGCTGCAGAACGCGCAGAAGAAGGCGGCTGCGTTGCTGACCCAGGCGGACAAGATGCGCGCAAAGGCCACGAAGGCGACCGCTGCGCAGAACATGGCACGACGCGCCGAACGGCTGTTGGCCAGTGTCGAGGGCGAGCGTCAGCACGACAAGGTCGCCAAGCTGCGCTTCCCGACCCCGGCCGCCTGTGGCAGGACGCCGCTGCGGGCCGAAGGACTGTCGAGGTCGTACGGATCCCTGGAGATCTTCACCGATGTCGACCTGGCGATCGACCGGGGGAGCAAGGTCGTTGTCCTCGGTCTGAACGGTGCCGGCAAGACGACCTTGCTGCGTCTGCTGGCTGGTGTGGACACGCCCGACACCGGTGAGGTGCAGCCGGGCCACGGACTCAAGCTCGGTTACTACGCGCAGGAGCACGAGAACCTCGACGTCGAGCGCAGTGTGCTGGCCAACATGAAGTCGGCAGCGCCGGACCTCGGCGAGACCGAGGTGCGCAAGGTGTTGGGTTCGTTCCTGTTCAGCGGCGACGACGTCGACAAACCGGCCGGAGTGCTGTCCGGCGGGGAGAAGACGCGTCTGTCGCTGGCGATGCTGGTCGTCTCTGCGGCGAACGTGCTGCTGCTCGACGAACCGACCAACAACCTCGATCCGGCATCCCGAGCGGAGATCCTCGGTGCGCTGAACGGCTACGAGGGCGCCGTCGTCCTGGTGACGCACGACGAGGGAGCCGTGGACGCGCTGCAACCCGAGCGGGTCCTGCTGTTGCCGGACGGGGTGGAGGACCACTGGGGTCCGGACTACCTCGACCTGGTCACTCTCGCCTGACCCCGGGCATAGAACGCCGACCGATCGGGTTGGCGCAAGTGGCGATCGAGAGAGGATCCCGGTGACCGGAAACTGGCAGGTCATGCAGTCGCTGACGAAGGACTCGTCGGTGAAGGGCAACAAGCTCAAGAAGGGCACCACGAAGCGGGTGCTGTCGTACGCGACTCCGTACAAGCGACGGATCGCGGTGTTCCTCGTCCTTGTGGTGCTCGACGCCTTGCTGGTGATCGCAACGCCGTTGATCCTCAAGGAGATCATCGACAAGGGCGTGGTGCCGCAGGACAAGGAGCTGATCGTCTGGCTGGCGGTCGCGGCCGCCGTGGTGGCGGTCCTGGACGCCGCGCTCGGGATCGTCCAACGCTGGTTGTCGGCCGGGCTCGGTGAGGGACTGATCTACGACCTGCGCCGTGAGGTGTTCGGGCATGTGCTGCGTCAGCCGATCGCGTTCTTCACCCGCGCCCAGACCGGTGCGCTGGTCACCCGACTGAACTCCGACGTCATCGGCGCCCAGCAGGCGTTCACGTCCGTGATGTCGAATGTGGTCTCGAACGCCGTCAGTCTCGTCGTCATCATCATCGCGATGGCGCTGCTGTCCTGGCAGCTCACGCTCGGTGCCCTTGTGCTCGTGCCCTTCTTCCTCATCCCGACCCGCATCATGGGTCGCCGGTTGGCGGGACTCACCCGCTCGCAGATGGTCGAGAACGCCGATCTCGGTGCTCGGATGACCGAGCGCTTCAACGTCGCCGGCGCATTGCTGGTCAAGCTGTTCGGCCGCCCGGCCACGGAGATCGAGGAGTACGCCGAACGCGCGGCGAAGGTGCGCGACATCGGCGTGAGCATCGCCGTCCAGCGCGCCATCCTGCTCATCGGCCTCACCTTGCTGGCGTCGTTGGCCACCGCGATGGTTTACGGCATCGGTGGTGTCATGGCCGTCGAGGGTGCCCTCACGATCGGCACCTTGCTCGCTCTGGCCGCGCTGCTCGGACGCCTGTATACACCGCTCACCGCATTGTCGAACGTCCGCGTCGACGTGATGACGGCGCTGGTCTCCTTCGAGCGGGTCTTCGAGATCCTCGACCTGAAGCCCCTGGTCGAAGAAGCCGAGAACCCCCGAGAACTGCCGTCCGGCGCGCTCGACGTCGAACTGCAGGACGTGACCTTCGCCTACCCGACGTCCGACAAGGTGTCGCTGGAGTCGCTGGAGATGCAAAGTGCCGACAAGGGCGGCGGTTCGGCTGTGCTGCAGGACATTTCGCTGTACGCCAAGGCCGGAGAAGTCGTCGCGCTCGTCGGTCCTTCCGGCGCCGGCAAGACGACGATCACCGGCATGGTCGCTCGCCTGTACGACCCGACCAGCGGCACGGTCCGCGTCGGCGGCGAGGACCTGCGCGATGTCAGCTTCGAGTCGCTGCGCGACCGCGTAGGAGTGGTCACCCAGGAAGCGCACATGTTCCACGACTCGATCCGCGGCAACCTGCTGTACGCCAAGCCCGACGCGACCGACGCACAACTCCAGGACGCCCTGCGCGCCGCGAACGTGTGGGGGCTGATCGAGCGGTTGCCGCACGGTCTGGAGACGGTGGTCGGTGACCGCGGCCACCGGTTGTCAGGTGGGGAGAAGCAACGCCTGGCGATCGCCCGGCTGCTGCTCAAGGCGCCGTCCGTCGTGATCCTGGACGAGGCGACCGCGCACCTCGACAGCGAGAGCGAGGTGCTCGTGCAGCGAGCCCTCGACAACGCCCTCTCCGGACGCACCGCGGTCGTCATCGCCCACCGCCTGTCGACGGTGCGCAATGCCGACCAGATCCTGGTGATCGAAGGCGGTCGAGTCGTGCAGCGCGGCAAGCACCAGGAACTGCTCGCCGCCGGTGGCCTGTACGCCGACCTGTATCGCACGCAGTTCGCCGATGACACCGCACGGGTCGATCAGGCCTGAGCGCAGACCGCCGACTGCAGGTTGGTGGATCAGTCGTCTTCCTCGTCCCAGATCCGCTGCTTGGTCGGTTTCGGAGGTTTAGCCCGTCCGGTTGCGTCGAGATGCTCCCGGCGGGCGCGCAGCAGAACGAAGGCGATGACACCGGCGGCCGCCAGCCACCACTGGAAGGCGTAGGAGAAATTGATCCACGCCGAGCCGCCCGGATCGGGCTTCGGCAGCGCTTGCGGGCGCGCTTGGGTGACACCGGGTCCGGATTCGGAGCGCATCAGGACGTAGCCGTCGGCGGCGCCGGCCTGACCGGTCAACTGACGCAACTGCGCGATGTTGATGGACGCGGCCTGACCCTGAACGCCGGCACGCTCGAGATTCGGCTCGCCGGCTCGCAACCACCCGATCACCTCGACCCGCCCCGTCGGCGTCGCCGGAACGGAGTCCGGACCGGCGGCCGTGCGGCCGTTCGGGATCCAGCCGCGGTCGACGAAGACGACCTCACCGCGCGTCGTGCGGAACGGCACCAGTACCTCGAACCCGTAGTTCTTGTTCAGCGGACGGTTGCGCACCAGCACGCGATCCGGGTCGAGGTAGTCACCGGCAATCCGCACCTGACGCCATTGCTGATCGGCCGTCGGGGCGACCGCAGGATCGGGGTGGGCCTGCCGGATGTCGACCGGTTCGCCGTTGTAGTTGGCCTCGAGGTGTCGCTCGGTGGCGATCCGATCCTCGTACCGGCCGAACTGCCAGCGCCCGAGCAGAGTGCAAGCCAGGGCGACAACGAGTGCCGCGGCCAACCAACCCAGCCAGCGGCGGGTCATCAACTGGCGAAGCACCCCGTCACCGTACTCGTCCCCTGCCCGGCGCTGATTCTCGCCCGTGGTTCAGGCGGGGCGACCTTCTACGGGACGAACGTCCCATGACGCATCCCGCTCGGCGGCTTAGCATGGACAGCATGTCTGTTCCTACCGCCGGCCCGCTCGTCGACACGTTCGGTCGTGTCGCTTCGGATCTGCGGGTCTCGGTGACCGATCGGTGCAATCTTCGATGCACCTATTGCATGCCGGCCGAGGGACTGCCGTGGATGGCGAAACCGGAGATGCTGGACGACGACGAGATGGTCCGGTTGATCCGACTGTTCGTGGCCCTCGGCATCGACCAGGTGCGGTTCACCGGTGGCGAACCGCTGCTGCGTCGCTCGCTGATCGATGTCGTCCGACGAGTGGGCGAATTGCCCAACCGTCCGCGAATGGCATTGACCACCAACGGGATCGGTCTCGATCGCTTGGCGCAACCGCTGGCCGACGCCGGCCTGGACCGGATCAACGTGTCGCTGGACACCGTCTCCTCGCAGCGGTTCATCGAGCTCACCCGGCGTGACCGCTTCGCCGACGTCGAGCGGGGTCTGAAGGCTGCCGCCGATGCCGGACTGACACCGGTCAAGGTGAACGCCGTCGCGATGCCGGGCGAGGACCCGGCCGATCTGCTCGCCTGGTGCCTCGACCGCGGGTATGAGTTGCGGTTCATCGAGCAGATGCCGCTGGATGCACAGCACTCCTGGGATCGCTCCACGATGATGAGCCGCCACGACCTGCTGAACGCCCTCGGCGCGCAATTCCGGCTGAGCCCGGTGGATCAGCGCGGATCTGCTCCCGCCGAACGCTTCTACGTCAACGGCGGACCCGCCACCGTCGGCGTCATCGCCAGTGTGACCGCACCGTTCTGCGGCGCATGTGACCGCGTCCGGCTCACCGCCGATGGGCAGGTGCGCAACTGTCTGTTCGCCCGCGACGAGAACGACCTGCGCGGCCCCATGCGCGCGGGCGCCTCGGACCAGGAGCTGACCGAGCTGATCCGATTGAACATGTGGGGCAAGGCCCCCGGCCACGGCATCGGCACGCCGAACTTCCAGCAGCCGGATCGCCCGATGTCCGCCATCGGCGGCTGAGAACGGCTGCTGCTCAGTCGAGGTCGGCCACCGGGACGACGTCCATCGGGAACGTACGTAGGGCGAGGAACTCGGTCAGCGTCACCCGATGCTCGCCACAGGCAAGCCAGACCTTGCGACGGGTTGCGTCGTGGATCTTCGGGTTGCGCCACCGGATGCCCCACACCGCGTCCGCCGGACAGCCCTTCGCGCTGCAGCGCAGGGGCTGCCCGCTCACTTGGGTTTGTCCAGGTGCGAGATCGGGTCGGACGGACGCACCGAACCCAGCACGTCGATGCGTCGCTTGTTCGTCGCGTTGGCCAGCACGACCGCAAAGTAGGGGAGCAGCACCGCGCCCACCATGCAGATCACGGACGCCCACCGCAACGGGCCCCACAGCACGACCGCGAGCACGAAACAGACCGTGCGCAGGCTCATCGAGATCAGGTAATTGCGGATACGGGTATCGCGGTCGTCCTTGACGGGCTTGGGCAGATTGGTTGCCGAGGGGACCTCGTCGTGGGGAAGCGTGCGCCGAGCCATGAACTCCACCGTACGCCTGTGCCGGCCCGGTGCTCGCGGCCGCCGTGGACGGTTCGTTTCGGGCTTACCGAAAAGTAGTGGATACGGTCGACCCACCTATTCAAGGAGAGTCAATGACTGAGCCCACGACCAGCCCGCGCAATGTCCTGGTGACCGGCGGAAACCGCGGTATCGGCGCGGCCATCGCGCAGGCCTTCTTCGATGCCGGAGACAACGTCGCGATCACCTCGCGGGACGGTTCCGGACCCGAGGGCGCGATTGCGATCGCGGCCGATGTCACCGACAGTGCAAGCGTCGACGCCGCGTTCGGCGAGGCCGAGGAGAAGCTCGGTGGTCCGGTCGAGATCGTGGTCGCCAACGCCGGCATCACCAAGGACACCTTGCTGATGCGGATGACCGACGAGGAGTTCGACCAGGTGCTCGACACGAATCTCGCCGGCGCCTTCCGATGCGCACGGCGCGCGAGCAAGGGCATGCTCAAGCTCAAGCGCGGCCGGTTGATCTTCATCTCCAGCGTGGTCGGCTTGTACGGAGCGCCGGGCCAGGCGAACTACGCGTCCAGCAAGGCCGGTCTCGTCGGACTGGCCCGATCGATCACCCGCGAACTCGGCAAGCGCAACATCACCGCCAATGTCGTCGCTCCTGGGTTCATCGACACCGACATGACCCGGTCCCTGCCCGAGGCGCAGCAGCAGCAGTACCTCGCCGCGATCCCCGCCGGTCGCTTCGCCCAGCCGGACGAGGTCGCCGAGGTCGTGCGATTCATCGCTTCACCCGAAGCCGGTTACATCAGCGGTGCGGTCATCCCGGTCGACGGTGGCCTTGGCATGGGTCACTGACCCTAGCCGTCACCACACACGAATCACCAACAGAGAGAACGAGAATGGGCATCCTCGAAGGTAAGAAGCTGCTGATCACCGGTGTCCTGATGGACTCTTCGATCGCATTCCATGTCGCCAAGCTGGCGCAGCAGGAAGGCGCGACGGTCGTACTCACCAGCTTCGGGCGCACGATGAAGATCACTCAGACGATCGCGAAGCGCCTGCCCACCACGCCCCAGGTGATCGAACTCGACGTGACCGACAAGGAGCATCTCGACTCGCTCACCGAGCGTCTCGGCGAACACCTCGACGGGCTGGACGCGGTCCTGCACTCGATCGGCTTCGCACCCCCCGGCGCCTTCAACTTCATGGAGGGGGAATGGGACGACGTCGCCACAGCCGTCCACGTGTCGGCGTACTCGCTGAAGGCTCTGGCCGCTGCGACCGCGCCGATGATGACCGACGGCGGCTCGGTGGTCGGACTGACCTTCGACGCCAAGTTCGCCTGGCCGGTGTACGACTGGATGGGCGTGGCGAAGGCTGCGTTCGAGTCGACCAACCGGTACCTGGCTCGCGACCTCGGCCCGAAGAACATCCGCTGCAACCTGGTGTCGGCGGGTCCGATTCGCACCACCGCGGCCAAGTCGATCCCGGGGTTCGAGACCTTCGAGAACACCTGGAACGAGCGAGCACCGCTCGGCTGGGACGTCCGCGACCCCGAGCCGGCCGCGAAGGCCTGCGTCGCGCTGATGTCGGACTGGTTCCCAGCGACCACGGGTGAGATCGTCCACGTCGACGGCGGCGTGCACGCGATGGGACAGTGAGCCCCCCGCGACGACAACGATCGACGGTCGGAGCCCTAGGCTGGTCGGCATGAATTCACCGGTCGAGATCACCGAGGTGCGGGTCCTGGAAGGGCCGAATCTGTACTTCCCCCGCCCGGCAGGAAAGATCTCGATCGAACTGCCCGGCTATCACCTCGCCGAGCGGGAATCGTTGCAGCAGTTGGGTGCTGCGCTGTCGATCCGCCGCCGGTCGGCGGGCGAACCTGGCAGTGTCGAACGACGCCAGTACGTCGCGTCCCTTGTGGAGCGCATCGTCCGGTCGATAGCCCGCGAAGCGGGTATCGCACGCCTCGGTCTGAGAGTGCGCCAGACGGGGGACGACTGCCTGGTCGTCGCGTTCGCCTTGCGCCACCGTGGACGGGCTCAACTGTTGGCCGACGCCCTCGGCGGGGCATTGCCCGATCTGCTCGACGGCGCTGACGTCACCACGACGCTGTCGCAGGCGGCAGCACTTGTCCGGGGTGGCGACCAGGGCGCCCAGCTCAAGCCGCTGCGTCCGAAAGTGCCGATCGTCGCGATCACCGGCACCAACGGAAAGACCACGACAACCCGTCTCATCGCGCACCTGGCGATGACCGCCGGCCGCACGACCGGATGGAGTTCCACCGACGGGGTCCTGGTGCAGGGCGAGCAGATCGAACACGGCGACTACTCCGGGCCAGCCGGCGCCAGGGCTGCCCTGCGCGACGACGTCGACTTCGCAGTCCTCGAGACCGCGCGCGGCGGGATGCTGTTGAAGGGCCTCGGCACCGCATACAACGACGTCAGCGTCGTTACGAACGTCAGCGCAGATCACCTGGGGCAGAACGGTATCGACACCGTCGACCAGCTCGCCGAGGTGAAGGCGATCATCACCCGCGTCACCAAGCCGTCCGGTTGGGTGGTGCTCAATGGCGACGATCCGCGCGTGTGGGCGATGCGCAACCGGGCGAGCGCACCGGTGTGGTGCTTCTCCCTCGACCCCGAATCGCCGTCGCTGCGGGAGTCGCGCGACAGCGACGGACGAGGAATCACCGTCGACGACGGACACATCGTCGTCCTCGAACCGGGGCGCGGCCCGGAGCCCTTGATCGATGTGCTCGACGTGCCGATGACCTTGTGCGGGCTGTCCGAGCACAACCTCGCGAACGCTCTCGCCGGGGCAGCCGCGGGGCTGGCGGCGGGACTCCCCAGGGAATCAGTTGTCGAGGGGCTGCGCACCTTCGTGCCGGACGCCGCTCACAACGCCGGCCGGATGAACATCTACTCGTTGCCGACCGACGACGGCGACGTCACGGTCATCCTCGACATGGCGCACAACGAAGGCGGCCTCGAGGCGCTGCTGCGCGTCGGCCGCGGTCTGTGCGAGTCGGGTTCGTCGTTGCTGCTGGGCCTCGGCACGGGCGGCGACCGCACCGACGAGATCCTGCGCAACCTGGGCGAGATGGCGGGCCTGGAAGCAGACCGCGTCCACATCGCGCACAAGGAGAAGTACCTGCGCGAGCGTTCGATGGACGACCTCGAGGCGAAGCTCATCGAAGGACTCAACCGCGTCGGGGTCACGCCGATCTCGAGCTCACCGACCGAGATGGACGGCCTGCAGGCGCTGTTGGACGACGCGCACGGCGGTGATGTGTTGGCGCTGATGACGCACGCCGACCGGTCCGAGTTGCATGACTGGCTGCTGCAGCAGGGGGCCACCGAAGACGCGCCAGAAGCGGTGCGACACAAGGTGATTCGGGCGCGCGGTGAGCACGAGGCGGAGGCGCGCATCACTGCGCTGTGGGAGATCGAGGACCCGCAGGAGCGGATAGTCGTCGGCACCCGGCTGCGGGACGACTACCCGGGCGACGCGCGGGTGCTTTACGAGTACGCCGGCACGTTCGACAGCGCCGGCGAGGAGGAGCCCGCGCTCGAGGCCTACGACCGCGCCCTGGACGCGGGCCTTCGCGAGCCCTTCCGCCGGCGGGCACTGATCCAGAAGGCGTCCACGCTGCGTCACCTGCGCAGGCTGGAGGAGTCCCAGGAGATCCTCGACGAGCTCGCCGCGGCATGGCCGGACAACGAGGCGATCGCCGCGTTCCGTGCGATGACCATGCACGACCGCGGTCTGGACGCGGCAGCACTGCACGATGTGCTGCTGATGCTGCTGCAGCACTCCACCGACGTGGACGTGGACCGCTACCGGCGTTCGCTGACCCGCTTCACCGGCGACATCTCCTGACCCCCGGGTCTTCGAGGTCAGTTCTGCGGACGCTCCATCGCTTCGCGAACCTCGATGTCGTCCTTGGCCATCGCCGACTCCGCCTCGGCCGAGAGTTCCTGCGGGTCGAGGTCGGGGTCGCCGGGCTGCTCGTCGCTGAAGCGTGAACCGGCCTGCGCCTTCTGGCTGAACGACTCCAGTTCGTTCAGCACCTTCGCGTGCTGGTCGACGCACAGCACGACCACGTCGCCGGGGTTGGCGCGCAGCACCGCGTGACGCACCGCGTCGTGTTCGTCGAGCACGGTTTCGATCTGTCGGACGCGCGCACCGCCGGCCTGTGCTTCGCGAGCACCCTCGACCAACAGCGCGGCAGCCTCACCGGCGGGACGCCGGCGCAGGTTGTCGTCCTCGCGCATGATCAGCACGTCGAAGTGCTGGGCAGCGACCCGCGCCAATTCGCGGACGTCCTCGTCGCGGCGGTCGCCGGCAGCACCGATCATGCCGATGCGCGAGATGCGGTGGTCGGTCGAACCCTGCCGCTGGCCGACGTACGCCTCCACGAACTCGCCCAGTCGTTCCATGCCGGGCGGGTTGTGGCAGTAGTCGACGAACACCTCGGCGTTGTTGACCTCGAGGCGGTTCAGACGTCCGGGGGACAGGTAGTAGGAGGTGTCGAAGGTGCGCAGCCCCTGGCGGATATCGTGCAGCGGCGCGCCGGCGGCGAACGCGGCACCTGCGGCGGCCAGCGCGTTGGCGACATTCATGCGGGCCGCACCGTTGAAGGTCGACGGCAGCAGGTGGGTCCACGCCAATGGCATCGACCGGCGACCCTGCTGCAGCACGATCATCTCGCCGCGCTCGGACGATTCCAACACGACGGCGCGCGCACCGCGGCGACAACGCTCGTCGATGAAGTCGCGCACCTCGGAGCCGGGGGGCTCCATCGAGAACCACACGATCGTGCCGCTGCAGCGGCGTCGCATCCTGCGCACCAGCGGGTCGTCTGCGTTGAGTACGGCATACCCATCGCGCGGAACCGCCTCGACCACAACGGATTTCACCGCGGCGAGGTCTTCGAGCGAATCGACGCCGCGCAGGCCGAGGTGGTCGGCCTGGATGTTGGTCACGACCGCGATGTCGTTGCGGTCGTAGCCGAGTCCTTCACGCAGGATGCCCCCGCGGGCGACTTCCATGATCGCGAAATCGACGCGCGGGTTCTGCAGCACCATGCGAGCCGAACGGGGCCCGGACGCGTCCGCCTTGATCACCAGACGCTCGTCGATGACGATGCCGTCGGTCGAGGTCATCCCGACCTTGCGGCCGAGGCCCTTCATGATGTGGGCGAGCATGCGCGATGTGGTCGTCTTGCCGTTCGTGCCGGTGACCGCGACGATCGGTACACGCGACGGGGCACCGGGCGGGAAAAGCAGGTCGACGACCGGCTTGGCGATGAACTGCGGTTCGCCGACGGTCGGGTGCGTGTGCATCCGGAAGCCGGGAGCGGCGTTCACCTCGCAGATCGCCCCACCGGTCTCACGCACCGGGGCGGTGATGTCGGGGCAGATGAAGTCGATGCCGGCGACGTCCAACCCGATCATCCGGGCGGCTTCCTCGGCGATCTCGATGTTGTCAGGGTGGGCGTCGAACGTGCGGTCGACGCTGATGCCTCCGGTCGACATGTTGCCGGTCAGGGCCAGCTTCACCATCTTGTCCGCGGGCGGAACCTCGTCCATGCCGAAGCCCTGCTCGCGGACGAGCTCGATCGCGGCGTCGTCCACCTTGATCCGGGTGAGTACCTTCTCGTGACCGACACCGCGTCGCGGGTCGGAGTTGGTGATGTCGACGAGTTCTTGCACGGTGTGCTCGCCGTCGCCCACAACGTGCGCGGGGACGCGCTCGGCGATCGCCGCCATGCGTCCGCCGATGATCAGGCAGCGGTAGTCCTTGCCGGTGATGAACGACTCCACCTGGACGACACCGCGCCGCGACTGCGCCTGCGCGATCACGAATGCGTCCCGCACCTCCTCGTCGCAGGTGAGGTTTAGGACGACGCCGCGTCCGTGGTTGCCGTCGAGCGGCTTGACGACCACCGGGAAGCCCACGCGTCGAGCGGCGGACACGGCGCCATCGGCGGTGCGCACGGTCTCCGCCTTGGGCACCGGCAGCCCGGCAGAGGCGAGCAGCCTGGTGGTGAGGTTCTTGTCGCCGGCGATGTCGACAGCGAGTGCGGAGGTCTGCGAGGTCATCGTGGCGCGGATGCGCTGGGCGTGCACGCCCTGACCCAGCTGGACGAGCGAATGCTCGTTCAGGCGGGTCCAGGGAATGTCGCGGCTGACAGCCTCTTCGATGATGGCGCCGGTGGACGGCCCGAACGCGGTGCGTCCGGCGCGTACCAGGAACTCGTCGAGGGCGGTGGCGAAGTCGAAGCCTTCCTCGGGCTGCACAAGATGGTTGACCAGTCGCACCGCGAGTTCGCCCGCCGCCAGGCCCACCCGCTCGTCCATGAAGCCGTAGATGACGTTGTAGACACCCACCTCGTCGCGTACGGCTCGGGTCTTGCCGCGCCGCATGTCGTGGCCGGCCTCCTGCTGCAGTTGCAGGGCGATGTGCTCGGCGACATGGCCCAGCCACGTGCCCTCGCGCAGCCGCTCGACGAAACCGCCCCGTTGGCCGCGGGAACACGTGTGGGCTTCGATGTTCGGCAGCAACTCGACCAGCTGGTCGGTGAAACCGGGCAACAGGTTGGTCGGGTACTGCTCCAACACGCCGAGGTCGACGACCAAGTGGATGGCCTGCTCGTACGACCACACGTTCGGACCCCGGTACACGCGGGTCGAACGGATGGTGAGGTCCGGGGCCGCGGGTTCGGTCGGGGTCTGAGAAGGCGTATCGGTCATGTGCTCACTTCCGGTTCAGGCTCGGTAGCCCAGTGCTGGTTCCGTGCTGGTTCCGTGCTGGTTCCGTGCTGGTTCCGTGCTGGGATCAGTGGTGCCGCAACGCGGCTGCGGCCGTGGCGGTGTCGTGCTGGTCGCGGCCGGACTGGACGGCGACATCGGCGTACTTCTCGACGAAGTCGACAAGCGTGGCGGTCTCCAGGTCGAAGGTGGCACCGAACGGCAACGTGTGGACAACGGCGCCGGTGACCAGCAGCGGTGCATCGCGCCGTGCTTCGTGGGCGTCGGTGATCGCCTTGCGGGCGTCGACCACGAACACCGCGCCGCTGCCGACGACGGTCAGCTCGGTTTCGTCGGTGATCTCTGCGGCGGTGTCCTCGTCGATGCCCATGCCCAGCAGTGACGGCGATCCGGCGACCAGAGACAGCAGGCGTCCATACCGGGCGCGCTGGTCGAAGTGTTGGTCGACGATGACACCGGGCAGCAGGCCGAGCCCGGCGGTGAGCTGCGACGACCGCTGCCGCGGGGTCACGCCTTCCTCGCCCATCGAGATCATGAACTGGCTCATGATCGACGCACCCGCGGACGTGCCGGCGATCACTGCCCCACGCTGATAAGCGCGCAACAGTGCGGCGCCGAGCGGCGTCCCGACGATCAACTGGCTCAGCTTCAGCTGGTTGCCCCCGGAGATGAAGATGCCGGTGGACTCGTCGACGCGTCGGATGAGTTCCTCGTCGTTACTGGCGATCCGGTTGCGCGGGTTGACCTCGTCGATCGACTCGCAGCCCAGTCGGCTGAAGACCGTCGAGTAGACCTCGACAACCTCGTCGGGCACGGAGGACGCGGTGGGAATGACAAGGAGTTTCGCCTTGCGTCCACCGGCCAGCCGGACGAAGCGACGCAGGATCGTGACGCGTCCGACCTTGTCCTCGGCGCCGCCGATGATGAGCAGGGAACGAGAACCTGGTTTACGCATGGTGGGGATTGTAGGCAGCGGTGGTTTCCACGGTGTCTGCTTCCTCCACATCGTCGCGGGAAATGCCGAGCAGGAACAGCACTGAGTCCAGGTAGGGCACGTTGACGGTGGTGTCAGCTTGCTGCTGGACGACTGGTTTGGCGTTGAAGGCGATGCCGATGCCGGCGGTCGCGAGCATGTCGAGATCGTTGGCGCCGTCACCGACAGCGACGGTGCGTTCGAGGGGGAGTCCGGCGAGGTCAGCCCACTCGCGCAGGGTGCGGGCCTTCTCGGCGCGATCGATCACCGGCCCGGTAACGCGTCCGGTCAGCCGGCCGTCCTCGATTTCGAGGGCGTTGGCGCGAGCGTGGTCGATGCCGAGTTCAGCCGCCAGCGGCCCGACGATCTCGATGAAACCGCCGGACACGACCCCCACGGTGTATCCGAGACGCCGGACCGTGCGCACCAACGTGCGGGCGCCGGGTGTCAGGCGCACCTGGTCACGTACCTCGTCCAGCACACTCACCGGCAGACCGGCGAGTGCCTCGACCCGGGCGTGCAGGCTCTCGGTGAAGTCGATCTCACCGCGCATCGCCCGTTCGGTGACGGCGGCAACTTCCTGTTCGCGTCCGGCGTGCCGGGCGAGCAACTCGATCACCTCGTCCTGGATCAACGTGCTGTCGACATCCATCACCAGCAGGCGGCGTCCACGGCGCGCCAAGCCGCCCGCGGCTACAGCGATGTCGATACCGAACTGCGCTGCAACCATTGCGAGTTCACGCTTGAGTTCGGCGACATCGGCGCCGGACGCATCGAATTCCATGGCCGTGACCGGCGTGCGTGCCAGCCGGCGGATGCGGTCGATGTTGGCGCCGGATGCAGTGATGCGATCGGTGACCGCGCCGACCGCCTCGACCGACAACCGATCACCGAGCACGACGACGTACGCGCGTCCAGGACGCCGGGGTGCGTTGTCGCCGTGGCCCTCGACAAGGTGAAGGTCGAGTGCGTGTTCGTGCGCCCAGGCGTCCAGTCGCGGCCTGGCGTGCAACACGCTCTCGGCGTTGCCGAGCAGGGCGCACAGCGTGAGTCGGCCACGCACCACGACTTGCTCGAGGTCCAACACCGGTGCATCGGGGGGCAATTGGCGCAGCAGAGCGTTGGTAATGCCCGGCTGGTCGACTGCGGAAACCGTCAGCAGGAGGGTGTCGACCGAAGCCGAGGGAACAGCGGCCTCGGTCACGGGAGGATGACCGTCCCCTTGCCGACGACGACGATGCCGGACTCTGAGACGGTGAACCCACGGTCGCGGTCGTGCGCATGATCGATGCCGATGTTCGTACCCGCCGGCACCACGACATCCTTGTCGATGATCGCGCGCCGGATGCGGCAGTTGCGGCCGATCTCAACGTTGTTCAGGACCACCGAGTCGCTGACCTCGGAGAAGCTGTGCGTGCGGACGTTGGGGGACAGCACCGAGTTTCGGATCGTCGACCCGCTGACGATGCACCCCTGCGACACGATCGACCCCACCGCGTAGCCGGCGATGTCCGAGGCGCCCGTGGTGAACTTCGCCGGCGGGAAGTTGCCCGGGCTCGTGCGGATCGGCCAGTCGTAGTTGTAGACGTTGAAGATCGGGTGGATCGAGGTGAGGTCCATGTGAGACTCGTAGTAGGAGTCGAGGGTGCCGACGTCACGCCAGTAGCCGAAGTCGCGCTCGGTCGCGCCGGGCACTTCATTGTCCTTGAAGTCGTAGACGTACGCCTCACCGCGGTCGACGAACCAAGGGACGATATCGCCACCCATGTCGTGATCGCTGGACTCGTTCTGGGCGTCGGCGGTGACTGCGTCGACAAGTTCCCTGGTGGTGAAGATGTAGTTGCCCATTGAGGCGAGCACTTCGTCCGGGCTGTCCGCCAGGCCCTCCGGGTCGGACGGCTTCTCCAGGAACGCACCCACCTTGCCCGGTGTCTGCGGGTCGAGGTCGATGACGCCGAACTGGTTCGCCAGCGAGATGGGCTGGCGGATCGCGGCGACGGTAGCGGCCGCCCCGGACTCGATGTGCCGGCTGAGCATCTGGCTGAAGTCCATGCGGTAGACGTGGTCGGCGCCGACGACCACGACGTACTCGGGCCGCTCGTCATGAATCAGGTTGAGGCTCTGGAAGATCGCGTCGGCCGAACCGGCGAACCAATGTTTGCCGACGCGCTGCTGCGCGGGCACGGGAGCGACATAGTTGTCGAGCATCGTGGACATGCGCCAGGTCTTCGTGACGTGCCGGTCGAGGCTGTGCGACTTGTACTGGGTGAGGACGACGATCTTCAGGTAACCGCTGTTCACCAGGTTCGACAACGCGAAGTCGATGAGACGGTAGATGCCGCCGAACGGGACGGCCGGCTTCGCACGATCCTGCGTCAGCGGCATCAGACGTTTGCCTTCGCCTCCGGCGAGGACGATGGCCAGCACTTTCGGACCCTTGGAAACCATGGGTCCAACCTATGACGTTCGAGGTCGTCGGTGCGGGGAACGTCCGGTTGACGTCCGCAGACATCTCGCACCCTGGGCAGCGGTAGCGTTTCGAGCATGCGAGTGGACGTGCTGACCAAGGAGTACCCACCCAACATCTACGGCGGGGCCGGTGTTCACGTCGCCGAGCTCGTCCGGGCGTTGCGCGGCATCGGGCAGGAGGTGGCGGTGCGAGCGTTCGGCAAACCGCAGGACGAGCCGGATACCTACGGCTATCCCGATCTGCCGGAGTTGGCGGACGCGAACGGTGCGCTCAAGACGCTCGGCGTCGATCTCACGATCGCGCAGGACTGCGGTGAGGCCGACCTGGTGCATTCGCACACCTGGTACGCGAACATGGCCGGTCACCTGGCCTCGATGCTCTACGGCATCCCGCACGTGATCAGCGCACATAGCCTGGAGCCGCTGCGTCCGTGGAAGGCCGAGCAACTCGGCGGCGGCTACCAGGTTTCGTCGTACGTCGAGCGCACCGCGTACGAGCACGCGGCGGCGATCATCGCGGTGAGCGACGGCATGCGCAAGGATGTGCTGCGGTGTTACCCCGACATCGATCCCGACAAGGTGCGAGTCATCCACAACGGCATCGACTCCGAACTGTGGCAGCGGGATTCGTCGGACGAGGGCAAGGAGATCGTGCGAAAGCACGGCGCCGACCCCGACAAGCCGTCCGTCGTGTTCGTCGGACGCATCACTCGCCAGAAGGGCATGCCCTACCTGCTGCGCGCCTGCCGCGAACTGCCGGACGAGGTCCAGCTCATCCTGTGTGCGGGGGCGCCGGACACCCCGGAGATCCTGCAGGAGGTCAAGGGTCTCGTCGACGAGTTGCGCGACAACCGCACCGCACCCGTCATCTGGATCGACGAGATGCTTCCGCGCAAGGAAGTCATCGCACTGCTCTCTGCTGCAACGGTTTTCGTCTGCCCATCGGTGTACGAGCCGCTTGGCATCGTGAACCTCGAGGCAATGGCCTGCGAGGCCGCGGTCGTGGGAACGGCGACCGGTGGCATCCCCGAAGTCGTTGCGGACGGCGAGACCGGTTGGTTGGTCCCTATCGAGCAGGTCTCCGACGGCACCGGCACACCGGTCGACCCCGACAAGTTCGTCGCCGACCTGGCCGCGACACTGAACGAAGCCGTTTCGGATCGGGAGGAAGCGGAGCGTCGTGGCCGCGCCGGTCGCGAGCGGGCCGTGGAGAAGTTCGGCTGGGACGCCATCGCCGAGAAGACCAAGGCTGCATACGAGGAGATCGTCGCTCAGTACTCCAAGAGGGACTGAACGCTCAGATCGGTCGGTGGCTTCGATGAGGTGGCGTGTCGAGTGCGCCACGAACGGACGACCGGCCCGCATCTGCGCGTCCAGCTCTCTGAGTGGTTCCTTGTAGCGGGCAACGCCGTCGGTGAGGTGGGTCATGACCCGCGCTCGTCGAAATCGGTTGTGGCTGAACAGCGGTTCCGGTGGACTGAACCCATGACCGAAACTGTCAGCATCCGTCCGCTCCGAGTGACCGACGCCGGCGAAATGGCCATCGTTCTCGCCGATCGCGACCTCTACGAGATCACCGGCGGTGAGCCGCCGAGCCGGTCCGAGCTGGAGAGGCGTTACGCCGCCCAGGTCCGTGGGCATTCTGCGGACGGAACCGAGGTATGGATCAACCACGTCGTCGTCGCCGGTGGACAGCAGGAGGCTGTGGGTTACGTGCAGGCGACCGTTCCAGCAGGTGGGGGGCCGGCCGAGATTGCTTGGGTCATCGGCCGACCGTGGCAGCGTCACGGCTACGCGACCCGCGCGACCTCGTTACTCCTCGAGGAACTGCGCGCCCGAGGAATGGAGGAGATCGTCGCTCACATCCACCCGAATCACGAGGCGTCCCAGCGCATCGCGCGTCATCTGGGATTGCAACCTACCCAGATCACGGAGGACGGTGAAACGCGCTGGGTCGGCCGCGTGGGGTAAGAGGTCGCGGTCTTACCCTCTGCATTGCAGCAAAAGTGCCTCCGTGGTGGCCAGGTCGAGCAGCCACTCATTCGCGGACCCCCCCCGACAAGCCGTGCGGATGTCTGAGCCGAGGTTCAATGCCCTGTTCGTCGCGCCGCGACTCGGTCAGCCGGTGTTGTGGAATTCGATCCAGTGCAGGTTGAGGGGTTCCCAGGATTGTCGTTCGTACGGTTTCGCCGGCTTCGTCGGCGTGGAGCGCGCGCCGGGTGGGGTTGCTGGGTCGGGTGGTCGGTAGCCGAACCGGTCGCCGTACCGGTCTCGGAACGTGAAGAACCCTGGCGACAACGTGGTGATGGTGAAGTCGCCGGCGTGTAACCGGTCGTGATGGAAGGGGCAGAGGCTGATCAGGTTGCCCAGGTCGGTGTTGCCGCCTTTGGACCAGTGGATGGTGTGGTGCACTTCGACGTAGCGGTGGGTTCCGCAGCCGGGGAACCGGCAGCCGTGGTCGCGGTCGTGCACGAGGCGGCGGGTGCGTCTTGGGACGATGCGTTGGGTGCGTCCGACGTCGACGGGGTACCCGTTCTTCTCGATGATCGGGACGATCAGCCCGTCACAGGAGAGTTTCTCGCGGAGTGCGGGTGGGAGGGCTCCGGCGCCGCCCGACCAGCCGTGTCCGTGGGCGTCGAGGTGGAACAGCACCCGGTAGGTGTCCGCCCGACCCGACACCCCCTGAGTGCCGGCGTGGAGGGAGCGGAGCATGGCTTCGAGGAACGCGTCCGCCAGGGTGATCCGTGGTTTCCCAGCCGCGTCCAAACCTTCACCCGAGTCGGCACCGAGGTGGGTGCTGCCGAACGCGGCCGGAAGCCGTTGCGCCGTGGTGTCTTGGTCGGACTCGATTGCGGGGTCCTGGCCGCAGTCCCGGTCGCAGTTGTTGTCGCGATCATTGTCGGTGTGGCGGGTTTGCTGGAACAGCGCGTTCTTGGCTTCGTTCAACACTTGCTCGAGGAGTTCGCCTTGGTCGACGGGTCCGTCGAACTCCAAGTGGTAGCGGCCTTTGTCGAACCAGGACCGTAACTGCGCCGGACGGGTGGACGGGTCGGGTTCGGGCACCTCGTCCTCGTCCACATCGTCGTCCAAGTTGTCGTCGGTGTCATCAGCGGGGAAGGGGTACTTCGCGACGGCTCGTCGGAGTTGGCCGACGTCGCAGTGTGGTGCCAGGCGGGTGACGTCTTCGTCGAACCCGGCCGGGACATGACGGGCGATGACCGCCAATTGGTGGAACGTGATCTCGGTGCGTTCGAACGCGGCGATCGCGTGCGGGAGTTCGTTCGCGCGGGAGGCGATGCGGACGATGTCTGTTGCGGCGGCGCGGGAGACGCCGGCGAAGCAGGTCAACCAGTGTTCCGGGGACCGGATCCCGGAGACAGCCCAGTGCTGTTCGGTGAGGGATTCGCGCATCACGGTGATGAGGTCGGCGTACGCGCCGGTGAGGGCACCGGCGACGCGTTCCAGGTCGTACCTGGCCACGTACGCGGGGTCGTACTCGTCCGCGTTGTCGAGCACAGCCTCCGACGAAAACGGTTCGGGTTCAACCGTTTTCGTGGCGTCGACTGCTTCGTTCTCCCTCATACGAATAGTCAACCATCGAGCACTGACAACCTCCGGGTGGTCCGGTTTGCGTCGAGGGTTCGGCGTGGTTTCGGCACCGACGGACTCGTTCCTCATCCGTCGGGCTCAACCAGCGGGGCGTGGTCAGGTTTCGTCGAGGGGTTGGCGTGGTTTCGGCACCGACGGACTCGTTCCTCATCCGTCGGGCTCAACCAGCGGGGCGTGGTCAGGTTTCGTCGAGGGGTTGGGGTGGTTTCGGCACCGACGGACTCGTTCCTCATCCGTCGGGCTCAACCAGCGGGGCGTGGTCAGGTTTCGTCGAGGGGTCGGGGTGGTTGAGCCAGCGGGCGTGGGCCTGTCTCGTCGGGGGGGTCTCGATCACGCTCGGCGCTGGAGCTCCCTCACTACTCGACCACCGTGATCGGCTCAGGACAAGCGCAGGTACTCGGCTGACGGTTCACGCCGTCCCAGCAGCTCGGGTCAGCGGTCGGGGACTACGCCGGCCATGGTGAGGGCGGCGAGGTTGGTCGCGTCCGCGAGGACCTGGTCGCACTCGATCATCAGCCGCCGGAGCACCTCGTGCCGCTGGCTGTGTGCCGATGCACCGACGATCGGGTCATGGTCGAGCGCCGCCTCGGCTGCGGCCGACACGGTGGCCGCGCTCCAGATCGTCCGGGCCAACCGTGCAGGGATCCCGGCAGGCAGCCCGAAGGCACCCGAGAGATGCCCCGCAGCTTCGTCCCGTTCGCTCGATCGCTGCCACGGGACGAGGTCGATGTCCACGAGTTGCGCCGTCGCAGAGGCGATTTCGGACTGCAGCCGTCGTTCGATGGACGAGCCGGTCAGCATTTCGATGCGGTGGGTCGGCGTGGGCGAGCAGTCGAAGGCACGAAGTTCGGCCCGCCAGCCCAGATCCTGTTCGGGTCCATAGGGTTCGATCAACGGCACCAGGGCGCCGCCGATCATCGGCACGTATGCGCACTCACCCGCGTCCAAAGTCTCGGCCATCAGACTCGTCGAACCTCGAGGCATCGACTGCGCGTGACCGGGATGTGGCAGGGCACACAGCATCGCCCGCTCACCGAGTTCACCCCACAGTTGCAATCGATCGAGGTCGCCGCTCACGTCGTCGACGTCGGGGAACGACCGCTCGATCACCGCCGCAGCAGGTGCGTGACCGTTCCATGCGGCCGTCGCCCACAGCGCCAGTCGGACCGATGCCGGGAGAGTGCCCATCCGGCCACCGTAGATGTTCGGCCCGCCGGATAGGTTTGGGCCATGAGCGATGTGTTGGCGTTCGCCGGAGTGACCGTCGTCCGAGGCGACAAGAAGTTGCTCGATGACGTGACCTGGGAGGTCGAGGAGGGCGAGCGCTGGGTGGTGCTCGGCCCGAACGGCGCGGGCAAGACGACGCTGCTGCAGATCGCCGCAGCGCGGATGCACCCGTCATCGGGTGTTGCCGGCGTGCTGTCAGAGGTACTCGGCGCGGTGAACGTCTTCGAACTGCGCCCCCGCATCGGTCTGGCCTCGGCCGCGATCGCCGACCGGATTCCACGCGAGGAGCGGGTCGGCGACGTCGTGGTCACCGCGTCCTACGGAATGGTCGGACGCTGGCGCGAGCAGTACGACGAACTCGACCATGAGCGTGCGAAGGAACTCCTGGCCACCATCGGTGCCGACCACCTGATCGACCGCCGCTTCGGCACCTTGAGCGAGGGGGAGCGCAAGCGCGTCCAGATCGCGCGCGCCCTCATGGCTGACCCGGAACTCATGTTGCTCGACGAGCCCGCCGCGGGTCTCGACCTGGGTGGCCGCGAGGACCTCGTCCGCCGTCTGGGTGAGTTGGCCGAGGACGTCTATGCGCCCGCAATGGTCCTGGTGACCCATCACGTCGAGGAGATCCCGCCGGGATTCACCGACGTGTTGATGCTGCGTGGAGGACGTGTGGTTGCCGCCGGCCCCATCGAATCGACATTGACCGCCGAGAACCTCTCGGACGCTTTCGGGGTGCCGCTCGTGCTCGATCGGCACGAAGGTCCGAACGGTGACCGTTGGAGCGCACGCGCAACCTGAGACTGCGCCGATGACGTCGACAGCCCTTGGCTAATCTGCAGCAATGCCCTGGACCGAAGCCCTGCTGATCCTGCTTGCCGGAATGGCTGCAGGAACGATCAACACCATCGTCGGTTCGGGCACCCTGGTCACGTTCCCGACGCTGCTCGCATTCGGCGTACCAGCGGTCACCGCCAACGTGTCCAACACGATCGGTCTTGTGGCCGGGGGCCTCAGCGGCACCTGGGGCTACCGGCGCGAGGTGCGCTCGACCGCCGACCAGCTCAAGCGTCTGGCCCCGATGTCATTCCTCGGTGCGATCGTCGGCGCTCTGCTGCTCATCGCGTTGCCGGCCGAGGCCTTCGACGCGATCGTCCCAGTGCTCATCCTGGTCGGCGTCCTGCTGGTGATCTTCGGTCCGCGCATCCAGAAATGGGCCGCCGAGAATCACCCCGATCACGAGTCGCCCGGACGGCGGGTGCTGCTCGGTGTCGGGATCTTCGTCGCCGGGGTGTACGGCGGGTACTTCGGTGCGGCACAAGGGGTTCTGTTGATGGGAGTGATGAGCGTCCTGCTCGCACAACCGCTGCAGAAGCTCAACGGGATCAAGAACGTCCTGGGCACGATCGTCAACGCGGTCGCCGCCCTCACCTTCATCCTCGTCTCCCGCGAACACGTGGACTGGAAGATCGCCGGGCTCATCGCGGCCGGCGCACTGATCGGAGGCTTCATCGGCGGCTCGGTCGGTCGCAAGCTCCCACCCAACGTCCTGCGAGGATTCATTGTGGTCGTGGGCATCGTTGCCATCGTCAACCTCCTGGTGAACTGAGTCGGCGATGACCGTGATCCGGATTGACGACCCGTCCGACGCGAGGGTCCGCGATTACTTCGGCCTGACCGACGTCGCGCTGCGCCGCGTCCTCGAACCCGCCGAGGGTCTCTATCTGGCCGAGAGCGAGAAGGTCATCCGTCGAGCGCTCGCCGCGGGCCACCGTCCGCGCTCGTTCCTGATGGCGCAGCGTTGGCTCGACGATCTGGCAGACCTCGTGGCCGATGCCGAACGAGACGACACTCCGGTCTTCGTGGCGGAGCCCGCCGTGATCGAGGCGATGACCGGTTTCCATCTGCACCGTGGAGCCCTGGCCTCGATGCATCGACCGGTGTTGCCTGCGTGGCAGCACGTGGTCGCCGACGCGCGGCGCATTCTGGTGATCGAGGACGTCGTCGACCACACGAACGTCGGGGCGATCTTCCGCTCGGCCGCAGCGATGGCTGCGGACGCCGTCCTCATCACGCCCCGGTGCGCCGACCCCCTCTACCGACGGGCTGTGCGGGTGTCGATGGGCACGGTGTTCCAGGTGCCGTGGACGCGGATCGAGCCATGGCCGTCCGCAATCGAGGAAATGCGCGAATCCGGTTGGTACGTCGCAGCGCTCGCGCTGGACGACGAGGCCCAAACGTTGGACGAACTCGCCGCAGCCGATCACGACCGGTTGTGTCTTGTGGTCGGCACGGAAGGTGACGGACTGTCGCGCCGCACGATGGCACTGAGCACTCGCACCGTCTGCATACCGATGGCCGGCGGCGTCGACTCGCTCAACGTGGCGGCGGCGTCCGCCGTCGCACTCTGGGCGACGAAAGACTGAACCGACTCCCGTCCGAACGTTCATCAGGCGGGACAGACCAACGGACGCCCGTCAGCGCGTACGTTCGGTTGTCGAACCACCTACCGGGGTCGACCTATTCGATCTCACGAAGGCAGGAGAGTCGTAATGGACAACCCGATCCTCTGGATCATCATCGCCGCGGTGGTGGTGCTCGCCATCATCGCGCTCGTCGCGATGATGAACAACAAGAAGAAGAAGGAACGGCAGCGCGAGGAAGCAGCACAGCTGCGCGACAACGCCGCCGCCCAGGAGATGCAGCTGAAGGAGCGCGAGCGCGAGGCCGACCTCGCCGCGCGTGAAGCAGGCCAGCGCCGCGAGCAGGCCGACCGTGCCGCTGCGGAGGCGCGCAAGGCTGAGCAGGCTGCGTCGGCCAAGGTGAACGACGCGCAGAGCGTGCGCGACGACTACGACGAGAAGCAGCGCCGGGCCGACCTGCTCGACCCCGACGTCGAGACCGACAAGGACGGCAACCGTCTCGACGGTTCGCGCCCCGGCGGACACGACGACCGTGATTCGGGCATGGACCTGCGTGACCGTGACAACGACGGTGACCGCTTCGGTGACCACGACGCCGACCGACGTGCTGCTGACCAGCGGGACGGTGACGGGCCGGGTGGGGGCACTGCCGCAACCGCCGGTGGTCTGGGTGCCGCGGGCGCTGGTGCCGCCGCGTACCAGGGCCGTGACAACGACGACCGTGACTCGGGCATGGACCTGCGTGACCGTGACAACGACGGCAACCGCCTCGGCGACCACGACGCCGACCCCTTTGGTGACAACGATGGTCGTGACTCGGGCATGGACCTGCGTGACCGTGACAACGACGGTGACCACTTCGGCGACCGTGACGCCGACCGCATCGGTCAGACCAGCACGATGGGCGATGTCGCCGGCGACACTCACCACGGTGGCTACGACGAGCAGGGTCAGACCGACACGCACTTCGGCGACGGCCTGGCGGGCAACAGTCCGCGTGGCCACGAGGGCACGCTGCACGACGGCGACCGCGAAGGTGGCCTCGGCGGTCACTCCTACGACGACGGCCGGACCCTTGATCGCGGCAACGAGCCGGGTTACCAGCACGAGGGTGGCCTGGACGGACAGCACTGGGGCCAGAACGACAGTAGCCGGGGTCAGGTCGACCAGGGCGGGTACGCCGACGAGTCGTCCGCGGGCTGGGCGCAGCAGCATGACGCACAGCAGCCTGGCTATGACACCGACCAGACTGCGGGACAGCAGAACTCGAACGACGAGTCCCGCGAGACCGGCGGCTTCGAGAACCGCTCTGCGGACTCCGGCGGTCAGCCGAACCAGGCCGGCGCAGGCACGGTCGGTGGCTCCACGGCGGCCGGCGGTTACGGCGTGGGTCGTGACGACGCGGTTCGTTCCGGGGACACCGGCAACCTGCAGGACGGCGCCGACTGGCACACCTCGGGCGACCAGCATGACGTCGAGGCCGGGCACGACGGCATCCGGGACGACCGGGTCGGCGACGGCGTCCAGGAGGTCAAGCGCGACGCGGACGGCGACCACAAGTCGATCGGTGACCGCATTCGTTCCCTGCGGGACGACGTGCGCGGCCGCGACGGCAAGTAATGAGCTTCGGTCCGCGCGGCTGACTCGTTGAGTGGGTCGCGCGGACGGAACCAGCACGGAGGGCGCTCCTCTCGCTACGGCGAGGGGAGCGTCCGGCGTTCACCCGACGAGTCGGTCGAGCAGCCTTCGTGCCTCCGCCGCCGGGTCGTCGGTGAGCCCGCCGTGCACCGGCCCCGGCTGGATCGCTGTGCTTCGCGGCGCGACCAGCCAACCGAAGCGTGCTCCGAGCGAGCGGATCGAAGGCTTTCCGGGCGCGGATTCGCCTGCGGCACAAGCACGCAACGACGCCAGCGCAGTCTCGATCTCGCTCAGATCGACTTCGGGTGCAAGTGCTCGCACCAGGTCGGAACGAAGAAGCCACTCGACGCTCAGGTGGTCGGCCATCTGTGCGTAGACGACAACACCGATGTTGACGAACTCTTCACGCTCCACTGCCGGCACGAACCGCAGGACGGCGTACTGGTAACCGATCATGCGTTCCTCGGCATCCACGCGTCCGGACGAGCGAGGCGTTCGACGAGGTGCTCCACGTACATCGCGCGGACCGCTTCCGGGCCCGGCAGATCGGCCGTCGACTCCAGCCACTCGTCCGGCACGTCGTCGAGGACGCGAGCGATGAGCTCCCGGCTGAGGATCGCGGTGGCGCGTTCATGGACGGCACTGACGTCATCTGCGACCTCGCGCAGGATGTGCGAGGAGTCGTCGAAGCGTGCGGCGGCGAACCGCGCAGGGTCGGGTGCCCTCGAGGGCCAGGAGTGATGAAAGTAGAGGGCGGCGCCGTGATCGATCGCCCACAGATTCTTGCCCCAACGCAACAGATTCGGGTTGTGCGGGGTGCGGTCGATGTTGGCGACACAGGCGTCGAGCCAGAGAATCGCCGAGGCTTCGTCCGGCGGCGGGGGAGTCGAGCCGTCGTAGTTGAACGCGCCGGGTAGGAAGTCCATCCCGAGGTTCAAGCCGACGGACGCGGTGAGAAGGTCCTGCACCTCTTCGTCGGCCTCGTACTTCGCGATCTGCTCTGGCATGTCGACGAGCTTCAGATCGGGGACGCGGATGCCGAGGGCGCGAGCGAGGCCGGCGACGATGATCTCAGCCACGAGCACCTTCACACCCTGACCGGCGCCGCGGTACTTGACCACCCAGGTGCCCTCGTCGTCCGCCTCCATCACACCGGGCAGCGAACCACCCTCGCGCAGCGGGACCACGTAGCGCAGGGCGTTGACGATGGGCAGCACACGGCCACTCTAGTGAGCGTGCGCACGAGCAAGCTGACTCGTCGATAGGGTTGCCCGCATGGAGCCGGTCTACACACCCGTCGTTCACTTCGCCCGCGGGTTGTTCGCCGCGCAGGGGCTGCGCTTCCAGCGCACCGGCCAGGAGGCCATTCCGCAGACCGGTGGCGGTGTCGTCGCGATCAACCACATCGGATACCTCGACTTCGCCCTCGCGGGGTACGCCTTCAAGGACGTCGGACGTCTGGTGCGCTTCATGGCGAAGAAGGAAGTGTTCGACATGTTGGGCGTCGGCTCGCTGATGCGCGGGATGAAGCACATCCCGGTCGACCGATCGGCGGGCGCCGGTGCGTACCGCGAAGCGGTCGCGGCTCTGCAGCGCGGCGAACTGATCGGCGTGTTCCCGGAGGCCACCATCTCGCGCTCCTTCGAACTCAAGGAGTTCAAGACCGGCGCGGTGCGGATGGCTCAGGAAGCCGGCGTCCCGATCATCCCCACGATCGTCTGGGGCTCGCAGCGGATCTGGACCAAGGACCACCCGAAGAAGCTGGGCCGCACCGGTGTTCCGATCATCGTGAACGTCGGCCGCCCGATCGAAGCGCCTGCCGACGCCGACCCGGCGCAGCTCACCGAACAGCTGAAGGCCGAGATGAAGCAGATGCTCGACCGGGCCAAGGCGCAGTACCCGCCGATGACCGGTGAGGACCTCGCTTTCCTTCCGAAGGCGCTCGGCGGCACGGCTCCCACGGTGGACGAGGCGGCCGAGATGGAGGAGCAGGAACGTCAGCGGCGTGCGGCACGCAAGGCGGAGAAGGCGGCGAAGGCCGCCAAGAAGAAGGGTTTTGCACAGCCTTAGGTCTCCGGGCCGCGTTGTCGGTACCCCGTGAAAGGGTCGAGGCATGTCGACCGAACTCCTGCAGAACGCCGTCAGTCGGGTGCTGGGTGCCCTCGCCGGTCCCGACGCCACCTTGCGCGACGGACAGGGTGAAGCACTCGAGACGCTCTCGCAGCCCGGGTCCCGCGTGCTGGTCGTCCAGGCGACCGGGTGGGGCAAGTCGGCGGTCTACTGGATCGCCACGACGATGATGCGCGACCGCGGTGACGGACCGACGCTGGTCGTCTCGCCGCTGCTGTCGTTGATGCGCGACCAGGTGCAGGCGGCCGAACGAGCGGGCCTGGTCGCGGCGACCTTGAACTCCTCGAACATCGACGACTGGTCCCGGATCGAGGCCGACCTCGCGGCCGATCGTCTCGACGTTCTGCTGGTGTCACCGGAGCGTCTGGCCAACCCGGGGTTCGGTGCACGAGTGCTCGATGCGTTGACCGGACGCCTCGGCATGGTGGTCGTCGACGAAGCACACGCGGTCAGCGACTGGGGCCACGATTTCCGTCCGGATTACCGACGTGTGGTCGACGTGCTCGGACGCCTGAACCCGCAGACACCCGTCCTGGCCACGACCGCCACCGCCAATGCGCGCGTGGTGGAAGACGTTGCGGCACAACTGGGTTCGGACACCCTGGTGCTTCGTGGACCACTCGCCCGGTCCAGTCTGACGCTCGCGGTTGCAGCCCAGATGGATCCGCTCGCCCGCTTCGCGTGGGTGGCCGATCACCTGCCGACGCTGCCCGGTTCGGGCATCATCTACACGCTGACCGTGGCCGATGCTCAACGTCTGGCCGAGGTGCTGCGCACCAAGTACTCTGGCGATCCGTCCCTGCAGGTCGCCGCCTACACCGGGCAACTCGACGGCGCCGAACGCGAGCGACTCGAAGACGCGCTGCGGCGTAACGAACTCAAGGCGTTGGTTGCGACGTCCGCCCTCGGCATGGGATACGACAAGCCGGACCTGGGGTTTGTGGTGCATGTCGGGGCTCCGCCGTCACCGGTGTCCTACTACCAACAGGTCGGACGTGCCGGCCGCGCGATCGACCATGCTCTGGTCACCTTGCTTCCGTCTGCTTCGGACGAGGCTGTCTGGGAGTACTTCGCCACGGCCACCATTCCCAAGCCGAAGGAGGTCGAGCGGATCCTCGAACTCCTGGGTCAGGCAGTGTCGCCGCTGTCCGTGGTGGCGCTCGAGGCCGAGTCCGGAGTGCGGCGCACGCGGGTCGAACTGTTGTTGAAGCAGTTGGCTGTTGACGACATCGTGGTCCGCACCACCGACGGGTGGTCGTCCACCGGCAAGGACTGGAGTTACGACCAGAAGCACTACGACTCGGTGTTGGCGACGCGTCGCCGTGAAGCGGAGATCATGCGTCGCTACGTACGTGGCCAAGGCTGCCTCATGCAGTTGCTCCAGGAGTCCTTGGACGACCCGTCCGCTGCACCGTGCGGTCGCTGCTCGGTCTGTATCGGCGGCTTACCGGAAGGTCTTGCCGCAGAGGCGAATTCGGAGACGATGCGCGGTGTGCGACGGGTGCTGCGCACCGAGCGCCACGTGCTGGAACCACGCAAGATGTGGCCCGGGGGAGCGTATGGCACCCGCGGCAAGATCCCGGTCGCCCAGGCGGCTGACCCCGGACGGGTACTCGTCCATGCCGACGCGCCGGAGTGGGCCGACTCGCTCGCCGGTTGCCTGCAGACGGGAGCGGCAGCCGATCCTGAACTGCTCGAACACGCGGTGCACACCCTCGCCGACTGGAGCAAGCAGTGGGTGGACCGGCCGACCTGCATGATTGCCGTGGCTCCGGGCGGCATGCCGGATCTGGCGGGTTCGGTCGCCGAGCACCTGGCGAACGCCGGCCGGCTCCCGCACGCGGTCTGGGCGACCGATCGCATCCCGACGGATCTGCCGAGCGCCGACGAGGCCGCCGTCCTTCGTGATCGCCTCGGCGCCGGCCCGGACGCGAACGTCGACGGCCATACGGTTCTGCTGGTGATCGACCGGACGTCGTCCGGCTGGGCGGCCACGGTGGCTGCCGCTGCGCTGCGCGAGCGAGGAGCGGCCCGCGTCCTGCCGCTGGTGATCCATCGCAGCCTCGGCTGAAAACCGACGGTTCGCGGGCTGCGTCCGGCAGGCGACAATGGAACGGTGAGAAGCCGTCCGAGTGTGTTGCACCTCGACCTCGACGCCTTCTTCGCCGCGGTCGAGCAACGCGACAAACCCAGCCTGCGCGGCAAACCCGTGGTGGTCGGCGGGACGGGTGGACGAGGCGTCGTGGCGACCGCTTCCTACGAGGCGCGCAAGTTCGGAGCCCGGTCGGCCATGCCTACCGCTCAGGCGCGCCGACTGTGTCCGCCCGGCACGGCCTTCCTCAGCCCTCGCGGCGCCGCGTACCGAGCCTCCAGCGCGATCGTCATGCAACTGCTGCACGACCTGTCGCCCACCGTCGAGCAGGTCTCCGTGGACGAGGCGTACGTCGACCTCGCACACGGCGATATCACCGACTTCGCGGTCGACGCGCTGCACAACCGGATTCAACGCCTCCTCGGCGAGATCACCGAGCGCACAGGGGGATTGACGGCGAGTGTCGGGATCGGCACTTCGAAGCAGATCGCGAAGATCGGGTCGGACCTGGACAAGCCGAACGGTTTGGTGATCGTCCCGGCCGGCCACGAGAACGAGGTACTCGGTCCACTACCGGTTCGAGTGCTCGGTGGCGTGGGTCCGGTGACGGGCGAGCGGCTGCGCTCATTCGGCGTCGAGACCGTTGCCGACCTGCAACGAATGTCGGTGACCGACCTGGTGAGCATCTTCGGTGAGTCCCACGGACGAGGGTTGCACGAGATGGCCTTCGCGAGGGACGATCGCCCGATCGTCACCGAGCGTGAGGCCAAGAGCATCTCGGCCGAGGAGACCTTCCCGGTCGACGTCGCGGACGGCACCGTTCTCGATCGTGAGTTGGTGAAGCTGGTGGAGCGGGTCACTGCGCGCTTGCAGGAGCACGGACACTTCGCCCGGACGATGACAATCAAGGTGCGGCACGGCGACTTTTCCACCTTCACCCGATCGGAAAGCACGCTGCACCCGACCGGCGACCTCGCAACGATCCTGTCGGTAGCCCGCAGATTGCTCGTCGGTGCGGACACCGCAGCGGGCCTGCGGTTGCTCGGTTTCGGGGTGTCCGGCATGTCGCCGCACGCCCAGGAACGGATGTCCTTCGAGCAGGAGGAGGTCGAGGAGCCGTCCCCGGAAGCCGCGGTCACCGCGCATGATGTCGACGACGGCTGGGGCCGCAACCCGCAGACCTGGACACCGGGCGCCGACGTCCGGCACGCCGAGCACGGTGCCGGTTGGGTGTGGGGCAGCGGCCTGGGCCGAGTCACCGTTCGATTCGAGGGCCCGACCACCGCACCCGGACCGGTCCGCACCTTCAAGGCCGATGATCCACACCTGGAGCACGCCGCCCCGCCGGAGTGGACTTGATGCTTACCTGTGCGCTGTGAACGTGCACGGGATGAATCAGATGCAGCAACACCCGTCTTCGACGACCGCGCCGGCGGCACCTCAGGGTCATCGGATGGCGTTGAACGACGCGCTTGGCTGGCGGCTTCCCTGCGCGATTTCTTCCATGACGCGGATGCTCATCACAGCCAAGTGAAAGTGCGCGGTACCGGCTGGTGAGCAGCCCCTGACGCACCGCTTCGGATGGCTAAGGTGGGGCGGGTGACGATCCGGGTAGCCCTCCACCACCGCACGACCTACACCTTCGATGAACCGGTGACGGTTCACCCGCACGTCGTCCGGCTGCGCCCGGCGCCGCACAGTCGCACCCCGATCACCGCGTACTCGCTGACGGTCTCTCCGAGCAATCACTTCATCAACTGGCAGCAGGATCCGTTCGGCAACTACCTCGCGCGCCTCGTCTTCCCCGAGCGGGTCGACAAGCTGGAGGTCACGGTCGATCTGGTCGCCGACATGACGGTGATCAACCCGTTCGACTTCTTCGTCGAGGAATACGCCGAGCACTACCCGTTCACCTATCCCGACGATCTGCGCGCCGACCTCGACCCGTACCTGCGAGTCGTCGACGACGCCGACGAAGGCAGCGGACTCAGCGAGCAGACGCAGTCCTGGATCGACCAGGCGATCGCCGATGCGCAACCGGGCGATCAGAACCCGGGCATCGTCAACTTCCTGGTCGCGATGAATCAGGCTGTGAACCGGGCGGTTTCGTACTCCGTGCGGATGGAGCACGGAGTGCAGAGCCCGCGGGAGACCCTCGATCGCGGCATCGGGTCCTGTCGTGACAGCGCCTGGCTGCTGATCGCGGCGCTGCGCCGCGCCGGTTTGGCGGCTCGATTCGTGTCCGGTTACCTCGTCCAGCTGACCGCCGACCAAGAAGCGCTCGACGGCCCGAGCGGTCCGAATGAGGACTTCACCGATCTGCATGCCTGGGCAGAGGTCTTCGTACCGGGTGCCGGCTGGATCGGCATGGACGCAACCAGCGGCCTCTTCGCCGGGGAGGGTCACATCCCGCTCTGCGCGACGCCGCACCCGTCCGCGGCAGCACCGATCAGCGGTGCGACGGCGCCGGTCAACGTCGAGTTCGACTTCGCGAACACCGTCACCCGGGTCTTCGAGGACCCGCGGGTCACCAAGCCCTACACCGACGACCAGTGGTCGAAGGTGCGCGCACTGGGCGAGCACGTCGATGAACTGATGCAGGCCGGCGACGTCCGGCTCACGATGGGTGGCGAGCCCACGTTCGTGTCAGCCGACGACACCTCGACTCCGCAGTGGGAGACCGCCGCCGACGGTCCGGAGAAGCGAAAGCTGGCGGTCGAGTTGGCCGACAAACTGCGAAAGCGCTACGGCAAGGGCGGGATCACGCACCACGGTCAGGGCAAGTGGTACCCGGGAGAACCGTTGCCGCGCTGGCAGATCGGTCTCATCTGGCGTACCGACGGCACGCCGATGTGGCAGGAGCAGTCACTCCTCGACGACCCGTGGGGCGACGCCGTCGTGCCCGCCGACGACCACGAGCGTGCCATGGTCGTCCGCGACTTCACCCAGCACCTCGCAGCCCGGCTCGGCTTGCCCGACGAGGTCGTCCGACCTGGCTACGAGGACCCGATCACGGATTGGCACAACGAGATTCGTCAGCCGAGCGGCGACCGCCCCGGTGACGACGTCGGTGCACTCGACCCCGATCGACGCAGCAAGCTGGAATCGAAGCAGATCGCACCCGAGCTGCCCACCGGGTGGGTGCTGCCGATCTTCCCCGCACCTGACGGCGACGGCTGGGGCACGGCTGTCTGGCAGACCCGCCGCGAGCACCTCTACCTCACGCCCGGCACCTCGCCGATGGGCCTGCGCCTGCCGCTCGGTTCGATCGCCTGGGCCGAGGCACCGTACGTCCCCGACGCCTCGCCGTTCGCGGCGAGCGGCACCCTGCCCGATCCCGGATCCCTCGGAACCGAGGTCCCGAGCGCTCAGGTGCACGACATCGAGGAGGCTCCGCGGACGGCGTTGACCGTCGAGGCGCGCGAGGGCCACCTGTTCGTGTTCCTGCCGCCGCTGTCCGAGCTGGACGACGCGCTGCGCATGCTCGGGGCGATCGAACAGGCCGCGAAGGCGACCGAGACGCCGGTCGTGCTGGAGGGCTACGCGCCGCCGAGCGGTGGTGGCCGCCTCACCTCGCTGACCGTGACGCCCGACCCCGGTGTCATCGAGGTCAATCTGCAACCCACCTCGTCGTGGGCCGAGCTGGAGACGCTCACGACCACGCTCTTCGACGACGCCCGGTCGGTTCGTCTGGCGACGGAGAAGTTCGACATCGACGGCACTCACACCGGCACCGGCGGCGGCAACCACATCACGCTCGGTGGTTCCACACCCGCCGAGTCGCCGTTGCTGCGTCGCCCTGATCTGCTGCGCAGTCTGATCACCTACTGGCAGCACCACCCGGCGTTGTCCTATGTCTTCTCCGGACGCTTCATCGGCCCGACCAGCCAGTCGCCGCGCGTTGACGAAGGACGTCACGAGACGCTCTACGAACTCGAGATCGCCTTTCACGAACTCGACCGCGCCACAAAGGAATCCGATGGTGAACCGCGTCCGTGGATCACCGACAGGTTGCTTCGTCATTTGCTGACCGACATCACCGGCAACACCCACCGCAGCGAGTTCTGTGTCGACAAGCTCTACAGTCCCGACACCGACCGCGGCCGTCTCGGCATCCTGGAGCTGCGCGGTTTCGAGATGCCGCCGCACGCTCAGATGTCGCTGGTGCAGGCGTTGCTGGTGCGTACGCTGGTCGCGCGTTTCTGGGACCAGCCCTACTCCGGCTCGCTGATTCGCTGGGGTTCACGCCTGCACGACCGGTTCCTGCTGCCCGCGTTCGCTGCAGCCGACCTGCGGGATGTGGTCTGCGACATCAACCGGTATCTCGGGCCGGAACACCAGTTCGACCCGTCCTGGCTCGACCCGTTCCTGGAGTTCCGTTTCCCGCGGCTGGGGGAGACCGACATCGCCGGCGTCCACCTCGAACTGCGCCAGGCCGTCGAGCCGTGGCACGTCCTCGGTGAAGAGGTGACCCAGGGGGGCACCTCGCGCTACGTCGACTCCTCGGTGGAGAAGGTGCAGGTCGCGGCAACCGGCCTCGTACCCGGACGTCACGTCATCACCTGCAACGGAGTGCCGGTACCGCTGGTGCCGGTCGCTGGATCCGGTTGGGGCACAGGCACTCCCGGCACAGGTGGTGCGCCGGACACGATGGTCGGCGGGGTGCGATTCCGTGCCTGGTCGCCGCCGTCCGCACTGCACCCGACGATCGGCGTCCACTCTCCGCTGGTGTTCGACCTGGTGGATCGTTGGAACGGTCTGTCGCTCGGCGGTTTCACCTATCACGTCGTGCATCCCGGCGGCCGGTCCTATGACTCCTACCCGGTGAACGCCGCCGAAGCAGAATCGCGCCGTGGGAGCCGCTTCGAGGCGGTCGGGCACACGTCCGGCACGGTCGACATGTCCGGCTGGCCGTCGTACGAAACCCAGGTGCGGCACGGCAATGGTGAATACCCGTCCACGCTCGACCTGCGCCGCTTCTCGGCCGGTCGGCGCGCATGACCCGAGGGCGCGGACGATTTCATAAGGTGACTTCATGACGGCGCAACCCCAGGCCAATTCCGGTGTGCTGAGCCGGTATCGAGAACGGGTCGAACGCAGCACGGAGGAGCACTCCGGGCAGCATGCCGGCGACTCTGGCGATCACCGCGGCATCTGCGTCGACGAGTGGCTCAGCGATGCCGGCACCGAACAGCACCAGCAGCTGACCGACATCGTCGAGTCGATCGGCATCGGTGGCCTGCTGGCGCGCAAGGCGGCGACTGCCCGGCACATCAAGGAGGACGGCCTCACCTACACCGTCGCCGGTGAGGACCGGGCCCGTCCCTGGCAACTCGACCCGTTGCCGGTGGTGCTGTCGGACGACGAATGGGCGCGACTCGAGCGCGGCCTGGCCCAACGGGCGATGCTGCTGGACGCCCTGCTCGGCGACCTCTATGGCGAGCGTCGCATGATCAGCGAGGGTGTCATCCCGGCGGCTGCCGTCGTGGGGCACGACGGATTCCTGCCGGCGGCCGACGGCATCCGGTTGCCGGGCGATCGCCAACTGGTGATGACCAGCGTGGACCTGGCCCGCGATGCGTCCGGCGCCTGGACGGTGCTTGCCGACCGTAACCAGGCGCCGTCCGGAGCTGGTTACGCGATGGCTGACCGACGCATCGTGGCTCGGACGATGCCGAGGCTGTACCGCAACACCGCCCTCGCTCGACTGCGCGGCTTCTTCGACCAGATGAGCGACGCGTTGCTCGACGCAGCCCCGGTCGCAGTCGATCAGCCGAACATCGCGCTGCTGTCACCCGGACCGGCGAGTGAGACCGCTTTCGACCAGGCCTTCCTGGCGAGCCTGCTGGGTCTGCCGGTCGTGCAGGCCGAAGACCTCACCATGCGCGACGGACGGGTCTGGCGACAGACGACTCACAAGCCACAGCATGTCGACGTGTTGGTTCGTCGCGTGGACGCCGCATGGTCGGATCCGCTTGATCTGCGGGGTGATTCGCGTCTGGGCGTCACCGGGCTCACCGAGGCCGCGCGCCGGGGGATGATCAGCGTGGTGAACCCGCTCGGTAGCGGTGTGCTGGAGAACCCGGCGCTCGTGCCGTTCCTGCCGGAGGCCGCGAAGCGACTGCTCGGCGAGGACCTGTTGCTTCCGGACGCCCGCACCTGGTGGTTCGGTGACCGCGAGCAGCGTGCCGAGGCGATGGACCGTCTCGATGAGCTCGTCATCAAACCGATCAGTCGCGGAGAAGCAGACCCGGCGACGCACGGTTGGGAACTGTCGTCGAGCGAACTGGACGACCTCAGAGTTCAGATCGAGGCCGAGCCGTGGAAGTGGGCGGCACAGGAGCAGGTCGCGATGTCGACCGCTCCGGTGATCGCGGCCGAAGGTCTCGAACCGCGGCGCCTGGTCTTGCGCACCTTCGGGGTCGGGGCGAACGACGGATACCGCTTCCTGCCGGGCGGTTTGGGTCGCGTCGCGGCGAACAGCACGAGCTGGAACGTGTCCAACTCCCACGGTGGCATCGCCAAGGACGTCTGGGTGCTGGCTCCGACCGAGTTCGAGGTAGCGATGGCCGAGCGCGGACGTCACCGCGACACCCTCAAGCTCACCGTCGAACCCGACTCGATGTCTCTGGCCCCACGCGTTGCAGACGACCTTTTTTGGCTCGGACGCTACGCCGAGCGCGCGGAGTCGACCGCCCGTCTGGCGACGGTGGTCGATGACCTCGTCGCCGATCACCACGGCCGGTCCGGTTCACCCGGGCAGGCCGCCATGCGAGAAATGGTGCAGGCGCTCAGCCAGGTCACCGGAGTGGCTGCGCCACAAGGCGATTCGCACCCTTCCGAGTTCCTCCGGACGATCGTCTTCGCCGAGAACACTCCCGGCACCATCGCGTACACGGTCAGCAACCTGTCGCGTGCCGCGTACGCCGTCCGTGAACTCCTTTCGCCCGACACGTGGCTGATCCTGAGCCGATTGCAGAGTGCGATCAATCGTCCGGTCGACGACGACGAGCCACTGCCGGGTGTCCTCGCGCAGGTGCTCGAGTGCCTCGTCGGGCTTGCCGGCCTCGCGTCGGAGAACACGGTGCGCGACGAGGTATGGGCCTTCATGGACCTGGGACGAAGGGTCGAGCGCTCCTTGCAGGTGTCGACGTTGTTGCGGGTGGCGATCGGTACCGAACGCTCGCCCGTGGCGGACGGCCAGATCACCGAGGCGACGCTGCGGGCGTGCGACAGCGTGATCACGTTCCGCCGGCGCCTCGCGTCCGGCACCGGTCCGGCGTCCCCGGTGGCAGGCATGCTGCAGTTGCTGCTGCGTGACCCGATCAACCCCAGGTCGCTCGAGTTCCAGTTCAAGCGCATCACCGGCATCACCCAGGTCATCGAGGACGAAGGCGTGCGGGCAGCCGTCGATGCGCTCACCAAGCGGCTCGAAGCGGTCTCGCCGGAGGACCTCGGCATGAACGAGCGGTCCCGGCTCGTGGATGTCTCCGTCGAGCTGACCTCGTTGCTGCGTGACCTGAGCGACCAGGTCTCACACCGCTACTTCGTGCGGCCGGAGCCGCCCCGTCGCGTCAACACCATCCACGAGGTCGGAGTGCGCCAGTGAGCGACCAAGTCCCCGATCTGCACAACACGCGTCGGTACGAGATCCGCCACACCACCGAGTACCAGTACGACGACTTCGTGACGGCCTCCTACAGCCGGGCGTGCCTGCGGCCGCGGTCGACCGAACACCAAAAGGTGCTGTCGAACGTCATCGAGGTCACGCCGCCCGCGCACGTCATGTCCGAACACACCGACTTCTTCGGCAACTTCAGTCACTACCTGGAGATCCGGACGCGGCACACCAGGTTCGCGGTGACCAAGCGTTCCCACGTCGAGATCACCTGGCCGAAGGCCGATGTCGAAGCACTCAACAATTGGACGGTGCAGTCGGCACGCGAGGAGATGGAAGCCACCTCCGGCGGGTTCGACCTCGACCACACCCGTTACCTGCTGCCGTCGCGGCTGGTCGATGTCACTCCGACAGTCGCCGCCTACGCACAGGAGCACCTTCCGGACAACCGTCCGTTGGGCGATGCTCTGGTGCACCTGTACGAGCTGATCTACAGCGAGTTCAAATACGCGAAGGGCATGACGACCACCTCCACCACGCTGGAGGAGGTCATCGAGGGCAAGGCTGGTGTCTGCCAGGACTTCGCGCATCTCGCCGCCGGCATGGCCCGGCACGTGGGTCTGCCGGCCCGGTACGTGAGCGGGTACATCGAGACCGTTCCGCCGAAGGGCAAGCCCAAACTCGCCGGCTCGGACGCCACCCACGCGTGGGTGGCGATCCGGACTCCGCTCGGATGGGTGGATCTCGACCCGACGAACAACCACTTCGCAGATTCGCGGTACATCGTGACCGCCTGGGGCCGCGACTTCCGCGACGTGTCCCCACTCAAGGGAATCATCTTCGCCGAGGGCAGCGGTAGCAAGCTCAATGTCGCCGTCGACGTGATTCCGTTGACCGGCAACGGCGCCCAGCCGACGCTGACCGACTGAGCCGAGTCAGGCCGTGGGCTCAGATGCGGGATCGAAGTTTCCGCGAGCCCGTCGCCCGCAAGTTCGTCCAGTGGCTTCGGGGGAACCGGAGCTGTGCTTGCGATTGTCTTGCCGATCATCTTTTCGAAGTTGAACCCCGACTTCGCCATGTTGACAGAGAACCCCGGCTTGGTGGAGGTAGCTGTGGGTGTGCCCTGCGTGAAATATGAGGTTCACTCGAGCAAGGGTCCAGCAAGAGCGCCCGGACACGGTCGATGCGGGAGTTTCGGGGTCCGCGTGCTAATGTTTCGGGCTGTTGGCCAGCCGGGAAATCGGCCGGCCACTCACCTCGTCCGGGTGGCGGAATGGCAGACGCGCTAGCTTGAGGTGCTAGTGCCCTTTAACGGGCGTGGGGGTTCAAGTCCCCCTCCGGACACAACCCTTAAACCCCCTCTCTACGGAGATCAGGGTCTAGGCGAGGAATCCCGCGCGATGGCGCGGGATTCTTCTAGGTGGTGATGGTTGCGCAACGACAAAGCCGCTCAGCACGTGGCTTGAGCGGCTTTGTCGTTGCTTGTCAGGCGGACTGTGTTGTGGCCTTCTTACGTCCTGCACCGGGGTACTCCCGAGTGAAGAGACGATTGTTCGGGACGCCGTTGTGCAGCAACGTTCCTCCCCAGACTCCGGACTCGAGCGACTTGACGCCGGCGCGCCCACACATCAGCTTGGCCGGACAGTCCGAGCAGATCTTCTTGGCTGCGGACAGGTCGCGGTTGGTGTTCGGGAAGAAGATCTCGGGCTGCGGATGACCAGAGCACGCCCACTGCAGGGCGTTGCTGCGCATGTGCGCGACCTCGGCCGGGACGTGCCGGTCCGGCCAGCGCTCCTCGACCGAAGGTGACGCGGCAGGGCGCGTCGTTCCAGGCAGGGTGCGCGCAGCGGTTCGAAGTTCCATGTTCGTGACGGTGCGACGCGCGGTTCAGTCCGCGGTCGGAACGAGGGTCAGATGCCGGCGGTCGAAGTCGCCCTCGGCTTCCCAGTCGTAGATGCCGCGCTCGGTCGTGGTGTCGAGGTCCTCATTCAGATCGGATCCGTCGAGTACACGTAGCACCGGTGGCTGAACCACGTCGTCGGTCGAGACGGTGGCTGCGGTGACGGCTACATCGAGGTGTCAGTCATCGCCGTCTCCGGATGCGAGCGACCCGCTGCTAATACCTTCGGACATGGAGGACAGCGCAGCGGGTCGCTCGTTGAGAATATGCGCGACGGCCGAGGTGCGGATCGCTTCCGCCACGGCTTCGGGTGTGCGCCGGTCCTCCGGACGGGTCGCCAGGTTCTCCATGACTCCGTCCCGGACGTTCGCGGCCAGGTACGACCACAGTGCCTGCGTGGTCGGTTCGGAGCCCGTGGCTGCGGCCAGGTCGAGCACGCGGGAGTGGGCCTTGACGGCGATCTCGCCGGTCGGCTTCTTCTGACTGAACGGGTGCGCGATCCCGTGGGCTTCAGCGGCATCCCTGACCGGAGCGAGTCCACCCCAGGTGACGAGCAGCTCATGGGTCTCCAGCAAGGTGATCATCTCAATGGCATCAGCGAGACGATCGCCGTCGAACGACTCGAACCACTGGGCTGAGCAGAAGGCGAGAGTCGGAGGGGTCGGGGGACTGTGGGTGACCGAGAGCGCGACGAGGTTGCGTGCGCGCTTCGGAATGTAGGTGTTGTCCTGTTCCATATCAGCACGGTGCGACAGCCCCGGGCCGGTACCTCGGGACGTCATCCGCGTCGCACCGTGGGCGGCATGTCAAACGCCACAGTCATTCCGCTACGCACCGCCTCTTTCCGTGTCCCGCGTCTTCCGCTGCGTCAACCGCAAAGCCGCGAAGCGTGGTGCGGGCACATCGCTGCGAGTTGCGTGAAGTACCGCAAGGGGCGGTCGGTCATCGGGCCGGTGCGGGTTGAGTTGACGCACGGTGTGAAGCGGCCGGCGATGCACTACGGGGCGCACGGCGTTTTTCCCAAGAGCCCGGCCTACCCTACGAACGGGCACTCGGCACTGGATCTGATGGAGGACGCCCTCGACGGCATCGTCGCCGGTGGGCTCATCTCAAGCAAGCAGTCCGTCGTCGACCTGCAGATCCGTAGGGTCTATGTCGACACCGATGGGAAGACCGGTTTGCACGTCAAGGTCATCGGCCTGGCGACGCGAGTCGCTTCCTTGCCAAGGAACGCAGCGGCCTAGCGAACAGCGGACAGGTCTGTGGTGTCGCGGACTCGGCGGGCAACGTTCAGGCGACCGCTAGATGTTCTGTCCGGAGAGGTTAGGCACGCGGTCGATGGGTGATTGGCCCTTGAGGCTGGTGTGGCCGCGGTGGTGATTGTAGTGATGGAGCCGTTCGGGGTAGGTCGTGTCCCGCGTCAAGAACACGGCCTTGCTCCCCGCCAGGCTTGAGCGCGGGATCCCAGGCGGATGGGCGCGTTCGGCCTGTGGAGATCGGGCGCTACTTCAACAGGACGAGGGCCCAGTGGACGGAGGCCAGGCTGCTGTGCCATTCTCACCGACGATGCTCTCCGACACCGGTGCCCGGGCCACCCCCCGCTCCCGACTCTTGCGTCACCCCGCGCAGACCGTGGTCGCGGCATTCGCGGTGGGCAACACCATCGGCACCCTGCTCCTCATGCTCCCGATGGCACGAACCGGTGATGGAGGCGCACCATTCGTCACCGCACTTTTCACCTCCACAAGTGCAGTGTGTGTCACCGGCCTCGTCACCGTGGACACAGCGACCTACTGGACCGGTTTCGGCCAGGCCGTCATCCTCGGACTCATCCAGGTCGGCGGGTTCGGATTCATGACGATGACCACTTTGCTGGTGCTGTTCATCGGCCGGCGGCTAGGTCTGCGCAGCCGAATCGCAGCGGCTGCCGAAACAAAGAGCGGGGTCGGCGACGTTCGCACCGTCCTAGTGGGAGTCTTCAGAATCACCGTCATCGTCGAGGCAGTCGTCGCTCTTGCCCTGACACTCAGGTTCTGGCTCGGCCACGGCTTCGGCTTCTTGGAGTCTCTGCGACTCGGCGGATTCCACGCAGTGTCGGCCTTCAACAACGCCGGGTTCGCGCTGTTCAGCGACAGCCTCATGAGTTACCTCACCGACCCCTGGATTCAACTCCCGATCGTCGTGGCCATCGTCATCGGCGGCCTCGGATTCCCCGTCCTGCTCGAACTCCTGCGTCGCCGTGCACGCAGGCACTGGTCGTTGCACACCCAACTCACACTTTTCATGACCACGATCCTTCTCGTCGGCGGAACCGTGTTCATGACGCTCAGCGAATGGGGTAATGACGCGACGATCGGAACACTGAATCCAGCGCAGAAGCTGCTGGCCGGCTTCGTCCACGCCGTGCAGCCGCGTACCGCGGGTTTCAACGCCTGGGACTACGGGCAGGCCACCGACGAGACGTTGCTCGGCACAATCATGCTGATGTTCGTCGGAGGTGGATCGGCCGGCACCGCCGGTGGACTGAAGGTCACCACGTTCGTCGTCCTATTCTTCGTCATCGTTGCCGAGGTTCGTGGCGAGCATGATGTGGTCGCGTTCGGCCGGCGGATCGGCGATCGCACTGTGCGGCAGGCCATCACCGTGGCTCTACTGGGGGTTGCTGCCGTTGTGGGATCGACCATGCTCCTCACTCAACTCACCGGTCTGCCCTTCCGCGACGTGCTTTTCGAGACGACGAGTGCCTTCTCGACGGTCGGGTTGTCCACCGGAATCACTGCCCAGGTGCCGGAATCGGGTCAGTTTGTATTGGCTGCCCTGATGTTCCTGGGGAGGTTGGGGCCGGTGACCCTAGTGTCGGCTCTGGCGTTGCGCAAGCGCGGACGCCGATACACCTACCCGGAAGGATGGCCCCTCATTGGCTAAGCGCATCGGAGCTGGCGGCGGAGTCGTCGTCATCGGACTCGGCCGTTTCGGCAAATCTCTTGCGCTGGAGCTCGAGAGTGATGGCATCGAAGTCCTGGGCATCGACGCAGACCCGCGCCCTGTCCAAGCTGTTGCAGGCAGGCTCACCCACGTCGTTCAGGCCGACGCGACCGACGCAGAAGCCATGCGCCAGCTGTCTGTGCATGAGTTCGACCGGGCCGTCATTGCCATCGGGTCCAGCCTTGAGGCAAGTGTGCTCGCAGCCTTCGTCCTGCGCGGTCTGCACGTACCGCATATCTGGGCCAAGGCAACCACCAAGGCCCAAGCGCAGATCCTCGAGCAGGTCGGGGTTGAGCACGTCGTGCGCCCCGAACATGAAATGGGCCGTCGTACAGCTCACCTCGTGCGCGGCAAGATGCTGGACTACATCGAGTTCGACGATGGATTCGCCATCGTTCGTACACGCCCACCGCGCAGCATTCTCGGCAAGACTCTCGCGGAGGCAGCAGTCCGTTCGAAATGGGGCGTCACGGTCGTCGGCGTCAAGGCCACCGGCAAGGACTTCACCCACGCGACCGCCGAGACGGTGGTCGAGGACGGGCATCTCATCATCGTCTCCGGCGAGCGCCGCAAGGTCGAAGCGTTCTCCAACCAGTAGTGACCGCGAACAATGGACCCTCGCACACCACGTCTTTTCTCAGGTGGCGATGAGGAAAACGCCCGTGTCTGTGCTGTGACCTGCTGATTTGTCGTGGCAGTCGCGATCCGGCGTCCATTGCGCACCCCGCCACTCGCATCCGACACGCCGTAACACTGCGACTGAAACCGGTAGCCAGGTAGCCATACGACGCGTGCGGTAGCCGCTGGAACCGCATATGTGCAAGACGTATCGTACGCGTAGTACGTTCGGCTCACGCCATCAGAACCGGTCAGCTGGACAGATCCCGGCTGCAGCGTAGGTGAGGTCCGACAGTTCGTATCGACCGACGCGCGGGACCATCGCGCCTACCTGGTAGTGACAGGTTTCCCGCAGGTCGGCGGCGACGTCTTCCGCATCGCCCATGCCGTATGGGCGGACTGCTGCTCATAATCGGCCTAGATGTTCTGTCCGGAGAGGTTAGGCACGCGGTCGATGGGTGATTGGCCCTTGAGGCTGGTGTGGCCGCGGTGGTGATTGTAGTGATGGAGCCATTCGGGGTAGGTCGCACGGCGGTCGGCTTCTGAGGTGTAAGCGCACGCGTAAGCCCATTCCTCCAGCAGGGTCCGGTTGAAGCGTTCGACCGTGCCGTTGGTTTGCGGACGGTAGGGGCGGGTACGGCGGTGTTTGATGCGCGTGCCGAGCGTCTTGGCCCATAACCGGCTGCGGTAGCAGGCGCCGTTGTCGGTCAGGACCGCTTTGACGGTGATGCCATGGCGAGCGAAGAACTGTTGGGCACGCTTCCAGAACGCTGCGGCTGTCTCCTTGCGTTCATCGCTGAGGATCTCTGAGTAGGCCAGCCGGGAGTGGTCATCGACGGCGTGGTGGAGGTAGACGTAGCCACGCGAGGATGATGCGCCCTGACGTGCGGCACGGTCACGGGCCACGCCGGCACGTCGGTCCTGAGCCGAACCGCGTCCGGTGATGCGCCACCCACCGCCGTCGGGGATCTTCCCGAGTTTCTTGATGTCGACATGCACCAGGTCACCGGGTGCCTGGTGTTCATACCGTTGCTTGTCGCGTGAGGATGCCTTGATGCGGGTCCCGGTCGCGGGGTCGGTCCACTTCAGTCGCGGGCAGCCGTACCGGCGCAGCACGTGGTGCACGGTCGAGGGATTCAACCCCAGGTGGTAGGCGATACGGGCCGGACCCCACCGGCGTGTCACCCGCAGGTTGATAATCCGGCGTTCAGTGCGCCGCGGTAACTGGTGGGGACAGTGGTGTGGTCGTGAGGATCGGTCGGTCATCCCTGCCGGGCCATGTTCCCGGTACCGCAACGCCCAGCGGCGTGCGGTCGTGATGCTGACCGAAAACCGTTCAGCAGCGTGCGCGTAGGACCACTGCTCATCGACGACGAGCTTGGCCAAGCGGAGCCGGCCAGCCGGTGTGAGCGTCGCGTTAGCGTGGGACATGAAGACCTCCGTGGTGAATGTGAGTGCGTGGTAGCTCCACACCTCACCCGGAGGTCTTCCTCACTTTCCAGTCGACTCGCCGTAACTAACGTCCGTGGACAGAACAGCTAGACCGAGGTGGAGGTCGCGGCGCCAACGGAAGCGGTGTGCGGCTGCCTGGGTGAGTTCGAGCTCGGACAGTACGCCGGCTTTGATCGCGTCGCGGGTGGTGTGGACCCAGGCGATGTAGTGCTCGATGTTGAAGATACGCAGCAACACGATCGTCTGCGCGGTCTTGCCGATCCGGCGCTGACGAATGCGCCGTAGTCGGCCGGTGGCTCGTTCGGCGAGGGCGAGATCAGCAGCCAGGGCGGCGTCGAGGGTTTGTTCAAGAGGCATGTCTGAGCGGTGCGACGTCCAATGTGTCGCACCGTTCGTTTCCAGGGCCTGTGCTCGGTCGCCCGCCATCAGGGGGAAACACTCCGCCGCCATTCCTACGGGTACCACCGCCTACACAGAACGGAGTTCGCGCGATGACCACTCACGGCTACGCCGCTCGTGCCCAGACGGGTTGCACTCGATGACGACTATCGACGCCACCGGTACCCTGCACGACGCCAGGGGCCGGTTCGCGGGGCGCGTTGCCGGCGAAGGAGACACCGACCTGTCGATGGAGGCGTCGCAGTCCGGCAACTACGGCGCGCTGGACCGGGATGCCCGCTTGAAGGCGATGCAGGCTGATCTGTCGAACGCGGTGTAGCAGCTAGTCGAGTCGGGTCAGCTCACCGCCTACCTGGACGCACGCGCTGCCAACGGTATGTCGCGCTGGTCGACGAACAACCAGTTGCTTGCCGCGGTGCAGGTCGCCCGCCGTGAAGGCATCACCGACGTCCACGAGGTGCTTGCCCGGATGGGCACGATCGACGCGCGGGGCGCGAAGGCGTGGAACGCGGCCGGACGCAAGATCACCTCCGGTAAGGGTTCGGCCCTCTACATCCAGGCGCCGGTCACCAAGTGGATCAGCGTCCAGGACAAGGACGACCCGGACAAGACGGTCCGGCGCAAGGTCATGGTCGGTACGACGCCGTGCGCGGTGTTCGATGTGACGCAGACCGACGGTGACCCGGTGCCGCAGCACCCGAGCCGGCCCGCCATCGGGGGCACCCAGGAGATGCTCGACGGGATGCGTGACTGGGTGGTGTCCAAGGGCTACTCGTATGAGGAGAAGGAGATTCCCGGCTGCGACCCGGTGACCCTCAAGGGCACGATGGCCTACGTCGAGCCGAGGTCGAAGAGCGTCGTCGTGGATTCGCGCCTCAGCGTCGAGCAGAAGGTGCAGGCCGCCTCGCACGAGATCGGACACGTCGCGTGTGGGCACGTCGACGACGATGCCGCGGACTACGCGACCCACCGGGGCCGGATGGAGTCGGAGGCCGAGGCCTTCAGCTATCTGCTGCGCCGTGAGGGCGGGCTGTCCTCCTCCGACTGCGAAGCATTCAGCCCCGGATACATCGCCGGCTGGAGCCGTGGCGACACCAAGACGGTGACCGCCGCCATCGACCACGCCGCCAAGTCGTACGAGAAGTTCGCCGACGAAGCGGGTTGGAACGCAACAGAATCCACTACAACAGAAAGCTGACCGGACATGGGTTTCATGGATTTTCTCAAGGCCCGTGAAGAGCAGGTCGCCCCCGACGAAGAGGTGCGACCGGAGTTCGTCGCGCAGGTCGAGAACCCCACAACGGGTGAGATCACAACGCTGCTGGCTGACTCCGAGGACGAGCTCGAGGAGAAGATCGCCGCGTTCGGTGAGGACGACGACGAGCCGGCACTGGCGGGGGTTGGTGACGATGACCTCTGAGCGCGCACTCACCCTGGTCCAGCGGTACGCCTACAACCACCGGATCGCACTCAACGGACGGTATGCCGTGCGCCCCGCACCGGACGGTGGGTTCGTCGTCGAACCGGAATCGTCCAACGACCCGGTATTCGCGGTGACATCCACCGGCACGGTCATCGCGTTCCAACGGTCCCTGGTCGCAGCCTGAGCGACCAAGAACCGCCGACTGCTTCAAGCGGTCGGCGGTTCTTACTGTCCTGCAACGGTTTTTGGAGACGACTGTGCGATCAGCGCGATCCCCAGTACGTCTGCGGGACGTCGACACCGGCCTGCATCATCGCCTCTTCGACCGCCGAGCGAACCTCGGGGTCAAGCCCTCGGTTGCGTTTGCCGAGCATCTGCTCGATCTTCCAGGCGTTCCCGGAGTCGGGCTGAACCAACTCGAAGGCGCCAATGAGGTCCTCGCCGTGATGCACCGACCCCAGGATGGACCGTCCGGTATTCCATGCGTGGGCGTACCCACCGATGCAGTTGTGGAGCCGGTCGCCCCATTCGACGAGATCGAGAGCGGTGCGCGGCACCGTGATCCGGTAGCCGTCGGGAAGCTTGGCCGACACGAGCGACGACTAGACATGGCTGATGGACTCCCTCAGCACGTCAGCCTTCTGCTGGACTGTCAGGTCGCGCGTCATCCCACCGAGACGCTCAATCTGTTCCCGGCGCAACTGGTCACGCTGGGCCCGAGTGAGCCTGTCGTGCAGGTCCGCCCACGACTCGACGCGAGTCACTGTTGGGTCAACCGGGAACCGTGCCAGGTCGCCCAGACCGTTGAGAGTGACCTTGGCGCCGTCACACATCTGCGCACGCTGCCCGAGGCACAACCGACGAATCGAGCGCTCGTCCAGGTTGCGCAGGTGCTTCTCGATCTGACCTACGTTGGACGCCGTTCGGTTTTCGACCGTCGTGCTGTTCAGGAACTGAACGATCCAGTCGACCGGCGCAACGAGTCGAAGCGCATGGGCGACCGTGATGGTGCTCAAGTCGGACTGCGCCACTGCGCGCACCAGGTCAGACCGATACCGGAGCACCCCGAACAGATTGCGGGTGAACGTCGGGAGGTCCGGTGCGCCAACCATCGCGCGTTGGATGTGGGCGGGCGAGTGGGCGTCGAATGAACCGAAGTAGCTGAACAACGGCATGAGGTCATCAGCCCGCCGCGGTTCAGTGAGACCGTGCCGGCGGATGAGGTTTGAGCCGTTCGGTCCGAGCTGAGTCGCCAGCCAATCGAGTTTCGGGATCGGCACCCAGTGGCTCTCCATCCAGCGGGCCCCGGCGCGGCGGGACATGGTGAGCCGCTGGACGCGACCGTCGCGGCAGAGCCGGAATGTTTAGATGCTACCGGTCATCCACCGAGTCCACGGCTTCCCGTTCTTGCTGACGCCTTGCTTCCGAATACTTCGGAGATGGACGATCGACCAGCGGCCTTCAGGACGGATCACCAGGATGGTCCGGTAGTGACTCGCCGGGGTCAAGGACCCGGATTGAGGATCTAGCCACGACTTAACAGACGTGTCGCGCAACAGGATGCGCGGGTGGCCGTGCTTGTTGGGCGCGATCTCACGCGGCAGCGTGAGATTCTCGGTGGGCGTTCGTTCCAGGGTTGCTACAGACATGACCGGACGGTGCGACGCCGTCTGGCCGGTCAGCCGAGGAGGTCCTTCAACCGTCTGTCGCTGAACTCGGCGCCGCCCTCGAACCGGGTCGCCACGCCGTCCTTCTCGGCGAGCACCGAGAAGCCGGTGCCGTAAGTGCGCTCGATGACGACCCGGTCGTACGCGGGGAACTCGTGCGGCTCCAACTCCAGACGAGTCTGCGCCGGCATGTGCTCGAAACGGTCCGACTTCTTGATTGTCGCGCTATCACGCAGAAGGCGGAACCACGTGGCGTCGTGAAAGTATCAGCCTCCTGATCGGTTCCATCCGGTCTCAGATGTACTTACCTGCGAGAATTTCGACGGCCTCCCAGACTTCGCGTTCGCGGTCCGGGTTGTAGGACTCGGCTGAGGATCGTGCCACCTGGTCGCGGTCGATGTAGGCCCCGCTGGGTGTCTCGACCTCGCCCAGCACCGCGTCGGCGAGGAAGCGACCGGCCTGTTCCAATGTTGTCGCCAGTGGCGTGACGGTCAGAAGCGGCATGATCCGTCGCATCGCGAATCGGGAGATGGCGTTGGCGTCTCGGGCCAGGTCGGTGCCGGGTACGAATCCTGGGTTGTAGCCGGTGATCGTCGGCCCTGCCGGGAAGCGGCGGGCGTATTCGTGGATGAGGTAGATCGCGGCGAGCTTGCTGGTGGAGTACGCGGTGCGCCCCGCAGCCGTGTTTCCCAGGTCGGTGAATGCACCGACACGAGCCAGGGTATCCGCGGACTGCCAGCGTGGGCCGGGCACCATGCCCAGGTTGTGCCGGAGGTCGCCGAAGTGCGTATCGCTGACGGTGACCACCACCCTCGCCTGCGCGTCCAGATGATTGTGAAGCCTTCGGATGAGGACATGGTTCGCGAGCACGTTGACCGCGAACGTCGACTCGAAACCGTCGACGGTCTCGGTGTGCGCATTCGTGTGCTGCGCTCCCGCGTTGCAGACCAGCGTTTGGATCGGGGGCACGTCGCCTGCCGTCGCCCGCTCGATCACGGTATTCGCGGCATCGCTCACGCTTTGCATGGATGACAGGTCGCAGTCGATGGCCGATACGCCGCCGCCGAGTGCGCGGAGTTCATCGACGAGTTCCGGCGAAGCCCTACGGTTCAGCAGCATCAGATGGGTCAGAGGATGGTCGCGCAGCAGATGCTTGGCTGCGATTCTGCCGATACCGCGACTGGCCCCGGTCATCACCACGGTCTGCCCCATATCGGTCACTGCTCCGATCCACCGTCCGGGCACTGCCCGCAGCTGCCTGCGATGGCGTGGATCAGCAGTGCCGTATCGCTGTCCGGTAGTAATCCGCCCTTGGCGTCGCCGAATGCGATGCGTGCGAGGATCGTCCCGACCACCAGATGAGCGGCGGTGCCGGGATCGACGGTGGTCCGTTCGCCACGTGCCTGAGCGCGGTCGAGGATCACGCCCAGGTGTGTCACAGTCGGATCGAAGATGCTCGCGCGTACGATTCCCGCCAGTTCCGCGTCATGCGCGGATTCGCCGACGAGCGCGACCAGCGTCGCCCCGATCTGGCCGGAGAGCACTCGCCGCTTATGAGCGAACAGTTCGCGCAGATCGCCCTCGGTGGTGCCGGTATCGATGTCAGCGGCCTCGGTGTCCGCGATCTGCTCCGCTGCCGCAAGCAGCAGGTCGCGCTTCGAGGGCCACCGACGGTACAGCGTCGCGGTCGAGACCCCGGCCCGCTTCGCCACCGCAGCAGTGGTCAGCCGCGCGTATCCATCGTCTGCCAGCAGCGACAGCACCGCCTCCATGATCGCCGGAGCCAACTCAGCATTGACCGGACGACCCCGTGAGCCTCCGCGTTCTCGCTCAGACCCATCCACCCCTGCACCTCAATTATTCGATACGAAACGACTTCACTTCATAAACTAGCGTGCTGCGCTGGACGACGCAACAGGTCCCAATGGGGCGACTCGTCGTAATTGGGTCGGGTGGTGAACCGTACCGTCGTTATGCGATGGATGCGATCACAGAGATCCATGATGTAGCAATGGTGTTGACGTCGGCGCCAACCTGGCAGCGCGAATACGCAAGCGACATCCGTGTTGTCGAACCCGGTGACGTTGGCGCGATGACCCTGGCAGTCCGGGCGCTTCTCGACGGTTACGACTAGGTCGGAGCGCTGACGTGGGACGAACTGGTCCTGTCGGAGGCCACCGCGACGTGTGAGCAGCTCGACCTTCCTGGGCTCGGGGTTGCAGCAGCGAGCAGGTGTCGGGACAAGCTGCAAACGCGACAGTGCCTCGCCCAGGCCGGGGTACCGTCAGCTCGTTATGCCCACGCACTCACCGCGAAGCAGGCTGTTGATGCGGCGGAATCAATTGGATTTCCGGTGGTTGTCAAGCCGAGGTCGCTCGCCGGGTCCGCGGGTGTTGTTCTGGCGCATGACGCAGCATCGGTAGATGAGGCGTTTGCTATTGCCGACGCGGCCCGCTACTCGACTCTGCCCCATCAGAGTGGCGTCCTCGTTGAGGAATACCTGGACGGACCCGAGGTGAGCGTCGATGCGATCAGCTGGGCGACGGGACATGAGATCTTGCAGGTTACGCAGAAGGAGGTGGGCTTCCTGCCGTACTTTGAGGAGGTCGCACATGCCACCGGTGACCACGCGAGCGACACTGACTCTGACAGCCTTGCTCAGGTTGCGAAACATGCCGTACACGCCCTGGGAGTTCGGGCGGGCATCACGCACACAGAAATTAAACTCACGCGCCGCGGCCCGGTAGTCGTCGAGGTAAACGGTCGACTGGGGGGCGACTTCATCCCGCTCCGGCGCGGGTCTGGCCCGATATCTGAGCTCTGCTGGGGTGCCAGTGCTGGAGGTCTTGCGCCCAAGTCGGCAGATCCGCCGGATGCGTGGCAAGTCCGACGAGATCGATGCCTACGCCGCCGCGGAG